>CBDVBC010000080.1:0-6761 GCA_965372125.1 Candidatus Hermodarchaeota archaeon
TGTTAAAGCTAGGAAAGGACCCAGTATAAAGCAAAGTTCCCCGCCTCCTAACACCTGAGCTCAGCCGCCTATTTCCCCGGTCAAAAACCACAACCTAGTACATGCACTAGCAGGTATACTTACTTGCGTTCTGAGGACAACACTCACAACAACCGCCCTTTCGCTGGTTTAGAGAACGCTCATTCACTTCTCTAATAGAGTCTCTCTCTTTTTCTACTTCCTATCGGTTTTCTAGGAGTGCGAGTGGAAAAGTACATGGCGATGAAACGTGCAGGAATAGCAGAGATGCGGCTTCACCCGGGGCGAGCACCGCGTTGGCTGGTTAAGAGGATGATGCCGATGGCAGGCGCCCTCTTTGAGGTTATGGTAGATGAGCATGGGACGACAGAGTGTTTACTGCGTCTAGGAGATCCTCTCTGGTTTCAGGCTCTCAGTAACGTGTTAGGTTATGATTGGGATTCGTCAGGAACCACTACAGTACTGTGTGGTGTGCTACGCTCTGTACTATCACCCGATCGACATGGGATAGCTGTTGCCGGAGGAAAGGGAGCGAGAAGCCGACGAACTCCCCATGAATTACAGGCTATCGCAGACCAGCTTGACCTAGGTGAGGATACTGCCCGCAAGCTTATACATGCCAGCCGAATGGTGGCAAAGGTAGATTCCGCCGCGCTACAAGATGGCTACCAGCTCTACCACCACTCCTTCTTCTTAGACACAGAGCAGGGAAGTTGGACTGTTGTCCAACAGGGCATGAACGAAGAAACCCGCACGTCACGTCGCTACCACTGGATCTCCAAGGATCTCAACTCTTTTGTTGAGGAACCTCACTCCGGTCTATTCTCAAGGAACAGACACCAGCTAGTGTTAGATATGACAGCACGGGAAAGCCGGGACTGCCGAACAGCCAGCACAGCAATAGCCTGTGAAACAACACCCAAAGCGCTGCAACGCCAGTTCGAAGCGTACAAAGCCCGGTTTTCCTACCAAAAGACAACACTAGAATGGTGGTTCGAGGGACCACAGACCACGTTGACCGAACCCTCCCTAATCCCCTACCACGAGGTCTTTCCTGAACGGATGAACTGGCGCGCAGTAAACCAAGTATATGATGCACAGCCAGCAAACTTTGAGGAACTCCTAGCAACCCAAGGCGTGGGCGCAAGTACAATCCGCGGACTAGCGCTCCTCAGCGAAATCGTATACGGCGAAGCACCCTCCTGGCAGGACCCAGTTCGCATGACCTACGCGTTCGGCGGCAAAGACGGCGTCCCCTATCCAGTTGACCGCAGGGCATACGACGAGGCGATCGCATTCCTTGAGGGAGCAATAGACCGAGCAAAGGTCGGACGACCAGAAAAGCTGCATGCCTTTCGCCGCCTCAGAAATTATCAACCCTACTATCGGATTCCTTTTGTTGAGCGTCCAGCCGCTTAACATCAAGTTTTCTTGATTACCATTATTCTCAAGCGCGAAATATCGCCTAGAAACTAGTAGATACTGAATCTTGACTTCTGGCTCCGCAATCACGAGGATCCGAGAAGCAATCGATCGAGTATGGTCTGGTAGCTAGTGCTCGGGCTGCTATTATCGTCGAGGGAATAAATGCCCGGGAATCCATTCAGGAACTTGAAGCGAAACGTTTTATCATACGTGGAGCTGAGGACCTTGCTAGAATAGGTGATTGCTATGCCTAGAGCATCTTGGCCAATCGGAGTTTCTGTGACCGCAGTTGTTGCTGGTCTCATTTTGTTGGTAACGGTTGGGATTCTGACTCAATCAATTCATATGCTTGGGGGGCTGGTTGTGACCGAGCTCTCCTTATTGATGGCTGCCTTAATCCCAGTGTTATGGTGGACATCAAAGGAGAAAATCAGCGCAGAACCTGTTTTACATTCCCCAATAACTACTAGGTGGAGGACAAGGGTAGTAGAGGAGCTTGGTCTTCATCCGCAAGGAGGTCTACAGAGGGTAGTCACCGATATCCTAGTAGGCATTGCAGTCGGACTCTTCACTTTGGTGGCAACACTTCCTATAACAATGCTCTGGAGATGGTTATTACCCCCACCACAAATTTACTTCGATATAATGAGTCAAGCCCTAACGCCCACATCACTGGTTGAGCTCATGTTATGGATACTGCTGATGATTATAGTTGTGGGTTTTTGTGAAGAAGTGTTCGCCCGTGGGGTCATTCAGCAGGGGGCAGAGAACCACTACGGCCGCTGGGGTGGGCTATTCTTCGGTGCAAGTCTCTTTGCCTTAATCCACCTTGATCCTTACCGGTTTGCTCCTCTTCTCTTCATGTCATTGATTTGGGGATACATGTTCCAGGTGAGGGGATGGAGTTTGTACGTGCCGTGGGCAGCCCACGCCACGAATAACATAATAGCCATAATGCTTCTCTATTGGGCACCACTTATCGGGTTTTAAATCGGCCAAGCGGAGTGAACATCGTGGTGAGTATTAAGGTCTTGATTCAGCAATGTCCTCCACTCCGAGTGCTGCGAAACCTCTTCTTGTGGATGAGGGGCGGCTCCGAACATCCGGAGATCTGGCAAGGGAACCGGAGCTGGTTACGCAAGATCACCTACAGTCATTCCTCCACTGATGAAAAGGCTTGGGCTCAGACTGGCCATCGTTGGGTGGAGTCCTGGATTCTGCCAGCCATAACCTCTCACCAGAAGCCCTCTTGGCATGTCCTTGAAATTGGCTGTGGACCGGGACGGATTCTGTTGCCGATGGCATCACGCTTTCAGCGAGTTATTGGCATCGATTTCAGCGCAGATATGGTGCAATACGCCCAACATCGTCTTCGTAGCTACCCCAATGTGAGGGTGATTCAAAACGATGGGTGCACCATTCCTCTCCCTAACGCGTCAATCGACCTGGTATATTCTGTTATTGCTTTCCAGCACATGAACCTGGACACCATTACTGCCTACTTCCGTGAAGCTCATCGCGTTCTCCGATCTGGAGGCTTCTTCCGTTTCCAGACGCGACGAGACGTTGAACGAAGAAATGTCAGCCTCCTTGACCGCTACTTCCTCTCCAAAGAAGAAGTGGATAAACTGGCTGAAACCCACGGCTTCGAAATCATCAGCTACGAACAAGGACTAGGTCATCCCGCCTGGCACTGGTTCACACTACGCAAACACAGCTGAATCTGCTCACCTAGAAGGCAGCAACATGTCTTTACCAGTCGAGACCAAGTGGTTTGGCGAAACCTTGCATGTCTAGGAACCCGTGCCCTGAGACGTTAAAGCCGATAACTGCCTCTTCGCCCTTCTGCTTGAACTCAAGAGCCTTGTCTATCGCTGCACAAACTCCATAAGCACTCTCAGGGGCTGGGATGAATCCTTCCGCCCTAACGAAGCGCTGGGCTTGTGTGAAAACGTGGACCTCATCAACTGGGTAAGCGACAGCGTCTAGGAGTCCATGGTGGCGAAGAGCGCTCATTAGAGGTGCAGCACTGGAGTACCGAATACCCTCAGCCCAGATTTCAGGAAGCTCAGCGTCGTGACCCAGGGAATACATCTTGAGTAGGGGTGTGAGACCCGCGTGATCGCCGTGGTCGTACATGTATTTTCCTTTCACGAGGTTGGGGGCTGCTTCGCTCTGCGCGGCAAGGAACGAACACTCTCGTTTCTTCTTGAGGACTTCTCCGGCGAAGGGTATTACAAAGCCGCCTAGGTTACTTCCTCCACCAAAACAGCCAATCAAGAGGGTGGGTTCGTCGTCTGCTAGCTTGAATTGCTCAATAGCCTCCAATCCGATAATGGTCTGGTGGGTGAGAACGTGGTTGAGAACACTTCCCAAACAGTAGATGCTGCCATCCCGGTTCAATGCATCCTCTATACCCTCGCTAATCGCGATTCCGAGGCTCCCCACGTGTTGTGGGTTCTGTTTTAAGAGTTCACGACCAAACTTGGTCTCCTTACTAGGTGAAGCAAAGACAACAGAGCCGAAGAGCTGCATAAGTGTACGACGACCAGGCTTCCACCGATATGCTGCTCGCGTCCAGAATACGCGGCATTTCAAATCGTTCAGTGCCGCCGCATATGAAAGCGCTGACCCCCACTGTCCTGCACCAGTCTCGGTGACAACCTCAGAGTATCCTTCCTTCACAGCATAGTAGGTTTGCGCCAGTGCAGTGTTTACCTTGTGTGAACCTGTGGGGCTAAGGTCCTCGCGTTTATAGTAGAGTCGAATGGTCTTTGGTAATTTCAGCGCCTTTTCCAGTCGAAGGGCCCGCATAAGGGGGCGGGGACGCCCTGCCTGAATGAAAAGCTCTCGGATACCGTCTGGGATGTCTATCCAGCGGTCCGTGGACATCTCCTGTCCTAGGCAATTCTTCAAAATGAACTTCGGTAACATATCAACCCTAGAAGGACCCTCTGGTGGATCCTTAGGAGGAGGAAGAGGCTCAGGTAAATCTGGAGCGATATTGTACCATTTCCGCGGTAACGCGTCAACAGGCAAATTGAATTGGTTATTAGTCTCCGGCATAATCATCGTCCCACAACTAAACCCGATTAATCGTACCCTACAACTCGTCACTTCATAACTGATTTGCTCCCTAGAAAAAAACTGAATACCAGATTAGCTTGACCACTCATCCCGCGGAAAAACTTGAGACAGTAAATTTAAAAGCTATACAAACAAGAAGGGATAATAGAACCACTCAAGGACTGGGATCTAGAATGGCGGATATTACAGACATCGTCTACAAGATCATTATTGTTGGGGACGCTGAAGTAGGTAAAACCGCACTCGCAAGGCGGTTCACAATGGATCAATTTGACGAATCCTACTTGTTTACCCTTGGCGTCGATTTCTTCACAAAGGAAATCAAAATGAAAGGAAATCCAATAAAAATCGTGATATACGACACCGCGGGTCAGGAGAAATTTGATTTCATAAGGGGGCTCTACTTCGAGGGTGCTGCTGGAGCCATAGTAGCCTACGATGTCACGAACAGACAGAGTTTCGAGCGAGTGGGTCATTGGATTCAGCAAGTTTTCCAGTATTGTGAAGGAATACCTGTGGAGCTTGTTGCCACCAAACTGGATTTGGAGGATCAACGCGCTGTTACAACAAAAGAGGGTGAAAAACGGGCGAAGCAGGACAAGATGACCTTTATAGAGAGTAGCTCAAAAGAAAGCATCCAGGTTAACGATGTGTTCCAAAGATTAGCTAAGCGAATCTGGAAAGAACATGAGAAAATGTCATCATCAAAAAGGGACCAGTGACGCGTTAGGATAGGAACTGCTTTTCGATATTTTGAACTAGCGCTTTTGCTGAACTTCTTTCTAGGATGAGCCGGAAGAACTGGTGGTATTCAGCATCGGTGGGCCGGAACTGTATTTTACACTTGGTGCATTCAAGGGTGATGATTGGTTGCTGAGTGAGATTCAAGCAACTGGAACAAGAATAATGCGGGTCATTTGCGCCGCTGTCAGGATTGGGATTATCCGGTTTTGGAGCGGAGGGATTTTCGATACGAGTGATTTCAAGAGTTGCTGCTTGGCAATGCGGACACGCGAAGCGAGTGGCAACTTTGAAGCTTCTGCAGTTGGGACATATCAGAGCACCACCCACCGGTTCGGTGACAAAGATGCTTGCAAGTGCAAGCTTTTCTAAGAAAAGCCGTGTATCATAAGAGTTCAAACCAGTAATGCGATTCGCTTCAGCGTAAATGACGCCTATTTCGAAGCTAAACTGAGGTTCGAAGGCAATAATTCCCTTGTTTAGGAGTTTCTTCAGAAAAGCAGCTGTAGACTCTGAGGTAAGAAGATCTGATGCAGGTGATTTGTTAATCTCTCTTAGGAGCTTACGGTAAATGGTATTCCATTGCCTTTTTGTAGGCATTTCATCTAGTTCGACGTGTTTAAGGAGGGAGCGTATAATGGTCTCTAGTGGACCAATCGGTTCATCAGGGGAGAGAAGGAGCGCTATAAGCCATTGCTGTTTGATAAACGATGCCCAAGTTCTCTTACCAATATAAACACCGCGAAATCCCCCTGAAAAAACGCCGTGTGTAGCGAAAATCGCTATCATTTCGTCACTGGTTACCTCCTCAACGTCGCGGGTCCTATACACTTCTTTGGGACCCTCTTTTGTATCAAATTCGAAAACAGTAAGCCCAAGGACTCTTGCCATCACACAACCCCTTAGAGAAAGCACCTTCTCTTCCTATACTCTTCTAGGTGCTTCCAGAAAAGTCTTTCGCCGAAGCAGCCAACCCACCATCTTTCTTAGAGGATTCTTTTCAAAATAGACGAATACACTTAAGTTACCAATTTGGTTGCTACCAAACACTTCTGAAACAGCGGATAGCCAATAGGGGTCATTGATTGACTGTAACCAGAAAACTACTGAAGAACGCCGACGACTTGTTCCTGCCTGATTATCACAGGAGTATATACAAGATACTCCCAACGGCGCTCCGTTGTATGGGTAGACAGGTTCCTCGGGATGACCTGTTCAATGTTCCGGAGGTAAGCGCTCACCTTAAGAGAAATGATGCTTTAGATGCTACGCGTGTTATTGTCTGCCTGGTGGACAGCCTAGGCGTTGACAACATACGGAAAAGTAAGCTTGGTCAACTTTTCGATGATACCGATGGCGTCACACTTAGTAGCACCTTCCCCTCAATTACATCGAGTGCCGTAACCAGTATTCACATGGGAGTTCCTCCCACTCAGCATGGCATCCTAGGGCACCGAATCTACTTCCAAGAATATGGAACCGTTGTAGAC
>CBDVBC010000081.1:0-6735 GCA_965372125.1 Candidatus Hermodarchaeota archaeon
GGATTTGTTCGAAAGTCCAGCGTTCCCCGTTGGAGCCACAGTGTTAGGACCCTTTCCTGTCGGTTCACTCATACTTGAAGCGATAGACATCGGGATAACAGTCTTCGTTATATTCATCCTAATAAGGATACTTGGCGGAATGACCAGCAGAGGCGGCGGTAAAAACTAGCAACTCCAATCAGCGAATCTTATTCAAGAATGTACTCAAAGCGACTTACAGGTTGTCTTACTTGACTACAGATATTTCACACACATCTGAACAACTGTGCAAATAATGGGGTGTCCTATGGGCACCCTAGCACCCTTATTTTAAGGTGAACTCCCATGCGCACCAGTAATCCTCAGGGTGGGGATCCGGTGGGCAGGCAATACATCGGGTTTTGATACGTGGATCAATGGTTCGGGCGAACTCTGTGTACTCTACAAGTCCGACTTGTTTGCAGGGAAAGTCAGCTAATCCTTTCCGCTTTCGTGCTACTTGAATGCGGCATTCCTCCATTCGAAAGATGAATCGGGTTTCATCGATATCCTCAATATTCTGCTTATTGAGCTGGGCGTACACGCGGTACTGTAATGCTTTCTTCAGTCCCTCCAAACCTGAATCCTTGGGAATGCCAAACTCTCGCATGATTCGTCTTGCTTCAATTGGCGAAAAACGGCGCCACGCTTCAATATCCATCTCGATAGCGATATCGATACCATACTTCTCTTCCAAAGCCAGAAAATAACACGAATCCATCGCTTGCCAGGCCTTTGCATAGACATCAATTACTTTGTATAATTCCTCACGAGAAAGTTCCTCGAGATTAGTTGCCATAAAATTCAACCCTTTAATATTCTCCATCTGCTCGGCTCTTTAAGCCTACTTCGTGTTCAAATCTTGTCATGGATTAGCCTGAAACGGGATTTCGAAGAATCCCAATACCCTCGATTTCTGCCTCTACAAAATCTCCGGGTTGCATAAAGATTGGGTGAGGTTTTCTCACAAAGCCTACGCCTGCTGGGGTCCCTGTGGCTATGATGTCGCCCGTTTCTAGGGTCATCACTTCTGAGATGTCTGCAATAATCTGGGGAATTGTGAAGACCATGTTTGCAGTGGTGCTGTCTTGCATTGTTCTGCCATTGAGACGAAGCTGGATCCGGAGGCTCTGTGGATCTGGAATTTGATCAGGCATTACAAGACAGGGACCCATGGGAGCGAAGGTGTCGAAGCTCTTGCCGCGGAACCATTGTCTGTCACGGAACTGGAGGTTACGAGCGGACACATCATTGAAGACCGTGAAGCCGCCGACGTGATTTAAGGCCTGGTTCTCATGGATATGACGACCTCCCTTCCCGATAATGATTGCTAATTCTACCTCATAATCCACCTGGGAATCCTTAGGAAGAACAATCGCGTCATTAGGGCCGATGACAGAGGTTGGGGGTTTGGAGAATAAGATTGGTGCCACTGGGAGTTGTTGCCCGGTTTCTTCTGCATGATCTGCATAGTTCAACCCAAGGCAGATAATTTTTGGTGGTCTTTGAATTGGTGCGAGGAGACGAACCTCATCGAGTGGCACACTGTTTGCTTTATCTTGGAGGGCTGATTCTGCAAGAGCACTTCGTGATGATTCATGAAGAAGGGCTAGTAAATTAGGGATATCCGGAAGGGGATAAACGTAATTCTCCTCGAGAACTCCAACATAGCTTATCGCATCCTTATCGTAAGATACTAGCTTCAATCTATCAGGTCTCCTCTGTGTTGGTGAATAGTTATACGGCTAATCCGGTGCTTGTTTCGCCTATCTCTTTGGACTCGTGGATTACCATTTCTTCGAAGAGTTCGGTTTCCCCGCAGGGAAAATGATGTTAATCTAGTTTAGTATAGCTAATCTTTTGCCAAGATCTTTAGAATCGCACGGAGCGACTCGAGGATTAGAACTTCAAACTCTCGAAACTCCCCCTCTTCGACAACTCCATCAGTTAACACTTGGTCAATTCGGCCGATAAGTCCTTGAAGCTCTTCTTTTGTTGATGTCATATATTCTTCACCTTCTCTCATTCTTGTTTTCCGCCCTATTTATTTACTTGTCCTTCAATGACCGTATTACCTAGGGATTGTTGTAAGCGGACAGGAAAGACCTAAAATACTCGGTGCAGGATGTCTCGTTAATAAAAGACTCTGAGTGGTTGGTGTGAAAGACGAGAAAAACCTTGGAAAATCCTCCCTTCGTGGCGCGCCTCTAAAACCTAACCCAGAGGACCCTGCAACATGGCACGAGCTAGGTCTGGATCATCTCCAGCAGGGAGAATACGTTGAGGCGGAGAAGGCGTTTAACCAGGCGGTAAAACTTCATCCTGATTATGTTGATGCTTTGATGGGCCTCGCTAAAGTCTATGAAGAGCTTGGAGATGCTGTCAGAGCGATGCGCTTTAAAAGAAAGGCACAAAAGATTACCTTTGATAACGATAAGAAATAATCTAAAAAAGTGCACTTGAACCGCACAGTTTATGAGCATCCTTAACAAGAGAATATCTGGGTCATTTGAGTGAACAATCCGGAAACCCCTGATAAGATTGCTAAGGCAAAGGATGTAGTGCGGCGCATCCCTACTGATTCTGATGCATGGCACAAGCTCGTCCTTACTTACATATTCGCAGAAGAGTACCCCAAGGCACGGGAGACTCTCAGGGAAGTAGTGCGTCAAAACCCAACAGACGTCATTGCCTGGAGCCTTCTTGGCACCGCCCATAGCCTTCTAGAGGATTTCGTCGAGGCTAAAGAAGCTTACATGAATGTTGTCCACCTAAAACCTCAGGATGCTGCCGCCTGGCATTGTCTTGGTCTTGCGCATCTCCTGATCGGTGAATATGTTGAGGCAAAGGAGGCTTTCACTAAGGCAGCTCACATCAACCCCTCGGATGCTATCACGTGGGCCCAGTTAGGTAAGGTCTACGGGAAGCTTGGAGAAAAACCGAAAGGCAAGGAATGTGCCAGGAAAGCACACAACCTCAGCCAGAGAACACCATAATATCTCTACAACTTGTTGTTCTAGTAATCCTTCCCCACCCTTCACATTTTGTAGGTATTGACATTATAGGAAATGTTGAACGAGACCAGCGTCTGTTACTCCTAGTTTTTTGTATAGCGCTTCTCGTTTTTATGGAACCAAGGTGCCACCCTGGCATCATCGACTTTATCAGAAGAGGGGATGTAGGGCTTGATGTCAACGATTGGGGTGCCATCAAAAGCGTCGATTTGGTCAATGTAAATGCGATGCATGTTCTCATCGATATGTGTAATAGCTACTATCGACAGACCGATCGGTGTTGGCCGAGCAGGTGATCTGCTGGCAAATACACCTGACAACTCGGCTTCAGACTGGGGTGGGTAGTCGCTGAGATTTGAGCGATCCCTTGGATTGTCTCGTCCAGTGATCCACCAGAGTACGATAATATGGGAAAACTTGTCAAGTTGTCTTGTTGCCTCCCAATACTTCTCTTCAATTTCAAGATAGACTCCTGTATCATCATCTTTCCTAACATATCCAACAACGCTAGTACAATATTTCAAGGCGTTATTCACCAACACTTTCCTCAGGTATTTAGTGCTTTTAGGCTCGAGAGGCGTACAAGACTACTTTTTTAAGAGCAGTGATAAGGGATTTAAAGGCGATTGTACTGTATTCCTCTGAGGCAGGACGATGATGGCAAAAGCTTCCAAGTTAGAGGGTTCAGAAAAAACCATTAAGGTAAAGCGTTCAAGAAAAACTACGAAGGTGAAGGGTTCGGGTAAGACTTCCAAAGTCAAATCGCAAGTGATAGAGAAGGACATCAAACGAACTAACAGAAGATATCACCTAAAAGAAAAAGAAGTTATCACTATCAAAACCGAAAAATCTGTAATAAGAATCTTCAGAAAGGCCAAGGGCGAGCCATTCGCCGGACTTCTGTACGTCGAAGTGTTCCTCACCGAACCGAACGCAGTCTGGGGGCATAACCAGAGAATGTTGCCAAATCAAGGCATCACAATCTTCATCAAAGAGAAGTAGTCACAAATAACAATGCAGTTCCTTAATAATTACTTTAGTATCTAGATAGGGCAGTTTGTAGTTCCGCAATTCATAGCCAAAGCCATTACCGGTTTCGAAACCCTTTTAAAAAAGGATTCACAGAATCTACTTGTGGTGGGTGTTACACGATGTTTGGAAGAAGAAAGCAAGCACCAAGCGCCCTAAAGATTGTTCACACAATCAAGTCCCAGGGACCCATGACAAGCAAAGATCTAGTTATCACGACGAAACTAGCGCCACGGACAGTACGTTACGCTTTGAAGCGGCTTGTTGCTCAGGGAGTTGTTGCGCGTGTCCCCAACCTTTCTGATCTCCGCCAAACTCTCTTTATGCTTCACATTGATCGCCGGATGAATCGATAACCTCCTAATCAGGGATTGGTGACATCCATACCTAGGGCTCTCGCTTTAATTAACATTGGAGTGAAATGTGACTATGCTTCTTTTCTATCGCCGCAAACCCAAGCTGCCAACCTCGACTATGTACATTCCTGTTCTGAAGCTCTTCCAGACCTCCCACAAGGAACATAAGAGTTCCCCCTCGGACTCGTCTTCCACCTATCACAGCACAGAAGATCGAACGCCAATACTCCTCAGTGGACCGAAGAGTCGATATGGCCTCGGAATTGGACTTCATTTCATCGTCATGCCTGAACATGAGGCGATTAATACCAAGCTAGTCTGGAAGATTGCTCGCCAAGAGATGAAAAACGCCCTTATGAGGGAGGAGCTAGAGGAGGCAGAAGCAGAAGTCTTTGGGTGGCGTCTTGTCGATCCCTTGAATCCACCAGTTGAGGTCACGGTAGAATACGACAGCGACAACAAGCCCGCGCTAACAGACTTCCAGCGCCTTGTCACCTATCAGCTCTTACGGGGTCAAGGCTACGACGGTACACTATCCTCACTAAAGAGTATCTACACGGAGCTTGCTGAAACCTTTGCTACTGTCCTTGCAGGTAAAGCCGTCAAGTCGCCTCCTGACGCCGCTACCATCCTTGAAGGAATCAAACTCCAGAACATTCCAATCATCCTCCGCCAAGAGGATATTGAAAAACACGGCGTCCTAGACGTTGAGGGCAAAACCCGCGAAATCACCCGATTTTTCATAATGTTTACTCAACACAAATATCTAAAACGAGTCACGCCCCTCGAACCCCAGCACATCCAGAAATTATACCACTAACTGCTTTGACCAAAAAATCCGTCAAGTAGGTACTCTTGCATCAACCGCGACCTCAACTTAAATTATAATTGATTATAGCGGGAAAACCCCGACTTTAGTCGAGGAGGGAGTCAAGGAGAGGACCTCCAAGACGAGGATGTGCGCTTGTGTGCCGTCGTGGGTCTTGGCACCATCGGAGACTCCCGCGCCGTGGACACCCTCATCGCCACCTTGAGGAGCGGCGAACTTTTCATCCTGAAGGATACCGTGTTCGCCCTGGGTTATATCGGTGACCCCCGCGCCATCGAACCCCTGATAGAGACCCTCAAGATATCTCACTTGACGACTCATTCGTGTGACGTCCTCGTGTCCTTCGGGGAGGCGGCTGTCCAGCCCCTCATAGAAGCCTTCCAAAGTACCTATCTAGATGAATACGCTCGCTCGGATGTGGTGAGAGCTCTGGCGAAGATAGGCGACCCACGCGCCATCGAACCCCTCCAGGAAGCGCTAGAGCGAGAGTTATCGAAGGAGGCCGAGAAAACCCCCGCGAAAACAGTGGGAACGACTTCTGAGGGAGGGGAAACTGGAAAACTTGAGGAGAAGTATCAGGGAAATCGAAGAGCGCGACGAGCTCCCCGACACGGATTTCTGAATCTATACATTCTCTGTGAATCACTGATATCACTCAAATACTGAAAAAAAGAGGGGAGAAGAGGGCTTTGAGTGGCCCTCAGAGATAGTATTGAATCTGGTTTTAGTCCTGCCACTGTTTGGGGTCGAAGTGATGCCAACAAGCAGCATAGTGGTCTTTTTCAATCCGCTTCATCGGAGGCTCTTCCCGACTACACTTCTCTGTGGCATAATCGCAACGAGGATGAAACCTACAACCAGGAGGAGGATTGATGGGACTCGGAACCTCACCAACCGGTGCACGACGCGTATGAGTCAAAGTCGGGTCCGGAATCGGCACAGCAGAAATCAGGATAGCTGTATACTGGTGCTTGGGATTATCAATAACACGGCCCACAGGACCGTACTCCACGATTCTACCGAGATACATAATAGCGATTCTGTCGCCTACAAAGCGTGCACTGGCAAGATCGTGAGTGATGTAGAGGTATGATAGGTCGTATTTCTTGATAAGCTCTTTCAGGAGCAGTAGGACTTCTGCTCTGATTGAAGCGTCTAGCATGGAGACAGGCTCGTCGGCTACGATGAACTCGGGCTGTGACACTAGCGCCCGTGCCACAACTACACGTTGTCGCTGTCCACCCGAAAGCATGTGAGGGTACCTGTAGAGAAAGTCCTCGGGCGGAATAAGCCGGACATCCTCCATAGCCATCTTGACACGCTCTAGCAGTTCATCTGCGCTGCTGACCAGATTGTTCACTTGCAGACACTCAGCGATGCTCTGGAATACTGAAAGTCGCGGGTTTAGCGATTCATAGGGGTCCTGGAAGATAATCTGGAGCTTTGGTCGGAGAGCTTTCATCTCACGTTTGCTGAGAGTAGCAAGATC
>CBDVBC010000082.1:0-6727 GCA_965372125.1 Candidatus Hermodarchaeota archaeon
CCATCATTGAACCCCGCACCTGTGCTATCTGTGTAGCCTGCGCAACTTAGGTCGCCGCCACTGCCGTCCACTACGGAATAGGACCGGTCGTAGTCAACTCCGCCATGGGTATGGTTCCATAACTGGTTTCCACTCGAATCCGCACGGACAAGCAAACCATCATATTCCGAGATTCCACGAACCGGAGTAATGGGTGTAACACTGTACCCTGCGAGGACGAAGCCTCCATCACTGTACTCTATCACTGCTCGTGCATTATCTTCTTCGCTGCTGTCGTAGGTCTGGTTCCACAAATGGTTACCAAGGACATCTGTCCGGATCAGCTGCGCTGCATAGTCGTCGACGCCGTAGCTATTAGTTTTTCCAGCGATGGCAAAGCCTCCGCTGCTACACTCAACGAGTGAATAGGCATACTCGTAGCCTGCACCATCATAAGTCTGGTTCCAAAGATGGACGCCAGAAGGGTTGGTGCGGACCAGCCAGATACCATTGCCGGTAACACCGTAGTTGTAGGTGTAGCCGCAGATGGCGTAGCCGCCTCCAGTGCACTCCACTAGATCAGAGCTCGAATCATGTTCTGTGTCACCATAGGTTTCGTCCCACACGTGGTGTCCTGTGGAGTTGGTGTGGATCAACCAAAAATCAAGGTTGCCAGCACCGTAACTGTTTGTGTACCCTGCGATTGTAAAGTTGCCATCAGCGCAGGCTACTAGCCCGTAGCCGTAGTCTTCTGGGCACCCACCGAAGGTTCGGTTCCAAACGTGATTTCCGTTCAAGTCGGTTTTGATGAGCCAAACATCGTTACCGCCCATGCCAAAGCTGTCAGTATAACCTACGATGGCGAAGCCGTCGCTCAAAGCCACTACGGCTTTTCCATAGTCGTTGCCTGTGCCTCCGTAGGTCTTGTTCCATAGGAGGTTTCCATCTGCGTCTACTCTTACCAAGTACGCATCTCTGAGGCCCGCGCCCCACGAATTAGTAAACCCAGTCATCACGTAGCCGCCGCTACACGGCACCACATCATAGAATATTTCAGTGCTAGTGTTTCCGTAGGTTTTGGCCCAGATTGGCGGGGGACCCGTCGTCCGGGTCGTAGCCGAGCGCTGGAAACTGGGGCCGGGAGCCGCTGGCTGGGGGGCCATGGCTGAGGCGTTGACGAGGTGGGCGAAGCAGAGAACCGCTAGAAGTATTATTGGTGCTATTTTCAGCATTTTTCTCAAAAGCATTTCTTCCTGGTTTCAGGTTGAGAACATGAAAATCTTCGGCTATATCAGCTTGTAGTGCCTTAAGCCTTTGGCTTTCAAGGAAAACGCGTTAGAGCCCCGGAAAAAAAGGAAGGAGGGGAGGAAGCCTCCCCGGGGGGCTACTTCCTCTTGCGGAACACTAAGAAGTACAGTAGGAGCAGTATCACCACGACGATGATCACTGCAACCACAGCTATCAGGACCAGGGGATGGGCGAGATGATGGGTGCTTCGACTTTTCCCGTGGAATCACTCCTGGCAGGAATACTAATATATTTACGTATTTACGTATTTATGTATGGTAGAGAAAACAAAGGTCACTTTGAGCCTAGATAAGGACATCGTTGATAAAATTCGAAGGGAACTCTCCACTAGAGAGACTCTTAGCGGCGCAGTTGAGAAATCACTGGAAAGCCTATCAGCTAGCATACTCCTTGAAAAAATTGCGTCACAGATGGGGTTGCTAAGGGAAATCCTCTCGCCAAGGGAAATTTTGAAAATGAGGGTGAAAGGCGCAAAGGCAGAGGATGTGGTCAGGGAGATGAGGAATGGGGCGTAATAGGGATGCTAAAGGTCTACCTTGATACGAGTGCCTTCATAAAACGGTACCTGGAAGAAGAAGGTTCGACCAGAGTAGACTCTCTCTTTGATGAAGCATATCGCGAGAATGCGGTAATCATCACTTCCCAGTGGAACATCGGTGAAGTAGCAGTTGTCTTGGACAAATACCACCGAAGAGGAATAATACCCGATGTTAAGAGGGTTTTTGGATTACTCTACAACGAAATGAGTACAATGGTGAAAATGAATTCCATGCATATCATTCCAGTTCTTGGAGAGATGATTGCGAACAGCCTTCCACTCATATTTACTCACCAGATCTACATAGCTGATGCACTGCAAATCGAAACCTGCAGGTACGAAGGCTGCGACCAATTCTTCACTTTTGATAGAAAGCTAAACACTATCGCAGTGAAAGAAGGATTACAAATAGTAGAACAATAAGATCTACGGCCAGATTGTTTTCAACGGGTTCTTTCCTCTGCTATAAGTTCAGCTGCTGGTTTGGTTGAAACCAGCTTAACAGCTAACTCTCCTTTGTTGTGTGCTTTGGCTAGCGCGTCAACTAATGCTCGTACTTGTGCATTTATCTTGGTAGGGAAAATAAGTGTACGATCCAGTCCCTCCCGGACCAGGGTGCGGATTGCGTCGCTTCGGTTACGAAAAAGCTTCATCTTAACGAGCAACTCGATCCGTCTTATGTCCTCCTCGTCTAACCTCACAGGCAGTACAGCCATGATATGTTACCTCTGGTTGTATACTGATTCTTAACCTTATAGGCATTCGTATACAAACACACTAGATCGCGCTCTCGCGAGTTCTACTACCTAGAATAATAAAGAGGAGAGGGGAGGAAGCCTCCTCGTGGGGGCTACTTCCTCTTACGGAGCACGAAATAGTAGAGCAACAGGAGTATCAAAACTATGATGATGACTGCGACACCTGCTATTAGTGCTAGGGGTATAGGTGAGATGAGGGGCCCTTCGACTGTGATGGTGAATTCAGCGGAGATCTCGGAGCCCATGGTATCGGTGATCGAGACCCTTAGCCCGTAGTTGCCAGCGGATAACGCCACAACATCGGAGACGATGCATGCTGTGCTGATGGCAAACTGGGTTGTGTCGTTGATTGTCCACGAGCCCAGGGTAAACCAGGATGTCACATTCAGGTCATAGGCTAAGGAGGTACCTAGAGCTATGGTCTGATCAGAGGGTTCAGGGTCCCAGGCCAGGGGATAGTCCGTCTTGACAAACCAGGCATCAAAACCTGATTGGTAAGTGTATCCTGCTGTGATGATGGCACCATCCTCACACTCTAGGAGGCCTTCGTACCTGTCTTCAGAGTATCCGGTAAGCCCGTAAGTCCTATTCCAGAGATGGTTCCCACTGGCGTCGGTTCGGAGGAGCAGACCATCGTAGGGCGAGGGGGGACGATTTCTAGCCCCGCTGGCGGGAACCGTTATCATCCTCTGTACGCCGGCTAACGCAAAACCTCCATCACTATACTCGATGACCTCTTCGGCAATCGTCCAATCAGGACTCTCGTAGGTCATGTTCCACAAATGGTTGCCGCTGGCGTCGACACGTACTAGCCAAGCAGTATAATCACTGACTCCATAGCTTTCAGTGTATCCGGTGAGGGCGAAGCCGCCACCGCTACATTCAACAAGCGATTCGGTATGATCGTCGAGGCTGCCGCCGTACGTGTGGTTCCAGAGGTGGTAGCCTGTAGCGTTTGTACGGATGAGCAAAGCATCATCGTAGGCGCCATCGTAGACGGTGCCTGTGATGGCATAGCCGCCACTGGCACACTCTACAACATCGTGGCCGTCATCATAATTCGGTGTGTCGTAGGTGACGTTCCATCGAGTGTGTCCACAGGGACCGGTGTGAATCAGCCAGGCCGCTGTGTAGTCAACTCCGAAGCTGCTGGTGCTGCCTACAATTGTGAGGCTGTCATCTGAGCCAACGATCAGCGAATAGCCTTCGTCGTCGTCGGTATCCTCACCAAAGGTGATACTGTAGATCTGATTTCCGTCTTTGTCCACCCTGAGGAGTAAGATGTCAGAGTTGGCGCTGTAGCTGAAGGTGCGTCCGGTGATGGCGAAGCTGCCGTCGCTCAATTCTACGATGGCAGCCCCTGCGTCGTAATCAGCGCCGCCGTAGGTGTAGTTCCATAAGCGGTTTCCGTTATCGTCAACCCGCACTAGGTAGACGTCACCGCCACCTGCGCCCCATGAGTAGGTTACCCCTACTAGGGCGTATCCGCCGCTTGCGCAAGATATTATATCATTGAATCGATCGACTAAGCTGCCGCCGTAGGTCTTGTTTAAACTCGGTAAGGGACCCAGAGTCTTGGTCAGAGGTGGAGACCGGAGCTGATGGCTGGAAGTCGCTGGCACGGGAGCCTGGGCTGCCCCGTTGGCATAGGCTGATATGCAGAGCATCACTAGTAGCACTATTGGTGTTATTTTCAGTATCTTTTTCAACATTATTCCTCTCGTTGTCAGGCCAGAAATGACCTGTAATCCAAGGGGAGTATGACCCTTTCTACACCTTAAGCCTTTGGCATTCAAGGCAAACATGCTATACGCCAGAAAAAAGAAAGAGGGGGGAGGAAGCCTCCCCGAGGGGCTACTTCTTCTTGCGGAACCTAAAGAAGTATAGGAGAAGTAGCACCAAGACGATGATGATTATTGCGACCACTGCGATTATGGCCGGAAGTATTGGTGAGATGAGTGGGGCTTCGATGGTGACCGAGAAGACACCATAGATTTCGCTTCCAACCACATCAATCACTGATACCCGCAGCCCATAGACTCCAGCAGGAAGTGGTAGGGCAAAGGAGACAACACCATTGCTGTTGATGGCGAACTGGGTGGTATCGTTGATAATCCAGCTGGCGATACTGAAATGGGAACTGGCGTTCACATCATAAGCCAAGGGCAAACCATAGGGCACGGTTTGATCGGTAGGCGCTGGATCCCAGACTAGCGGATATCGCGTTTTGACTAGCCAGCCATCTTCGTTGCCTGCGCCAAAGCCTTCTGTTTCGCCTCCAGTAAGGATGGCGCCGGTGCTGTCTTCTAGAAGGCAGTTATAGAGGTCTTCGTCGTATTGTCCACTGGCTCCGTAGGTGCTGTTCCAGAGTTGATTGCCGCTCGCGTCGGCGCGCAGGAGCAGTCCATCATAAGGTTGTGGGGAGCGAAGTGGGGTTCCACTGACCAGTGTGTACGTGTGTTGTTGGTGGCCGGCAATCGCGAAGCCGCCATCACTGTATTCAATCAATGCGTTAGCTGCGTCTGAGCCAAAACCATCATAGGTCTGGTTCCACTGGTGCGTGCCAGCGGCATTGGTCCGGATCAGCCAGGCAGCATAAGCGTCGACACCGTAGCTGCCAGTTTTTCCTGTGAGGGCGAAGCCGCCGCTGCTGCACTCGATTATCGAATTGCATTGGTCATAGCCAGTGCCACCAAAGGTCTTGTTCCACTGGTGGACGCCATTGCTGTTAGTGCGGACCAGCCATCCATCAGACTGGTCAGCACCGTAGTTCTTGGTATAGCCACAGATGGCATAGCCGCCGCCTGTGCACTCCACCAGATCAAAGCCCTTATCATCTAATGTGTCACCATAGGTTTCATCCCACACAAGATGTCCTGTGGAGTTGGTGTGGATCAACCAAACATCATTGCCGTTAGCGCCGGTGTCTTTGTAGCCTGCGATTGTAAAGTTACCATCTGCGCACGCTACAAGCCCGTAGCCATAGTCGTAGCCGCAGCTTCCGAAGGTTCGGTTCCAGAGGTGGTTTCCGTTCAGGTCGGTTTTGACGAGCCAGATATCATATCCGCCCATACCATAGCTCTCAGTTAGACCTACGATGGCAAAACCGTCGCTCAACTCGATGATGTCGCGTCCACTGTCAAAGTCTGTACCTCCGATGGTTTTGTTCCAGAGGAGGTTACCATCCGTATCGACACGTGCCAGGTATAAGTCATAGCTGCCCGCGCCGTAGGAGCTGGTGTGACCCACTAGGGCGTAGCCGCCGCTGCTGCACGACACAATCCCGTAGAATCTTTCGTAGCCGGTATCTCCATATGTTTTGCTCCAGCTGGGAGGCGGACCCGCTATCCGGGTCGAGACTGAGCGCTGGAGACTGTAGCTGGGAGCCGCTAGCTCTGGGGTCAGGGCTGCGGCGTTGATGAGGGGTGCGATGCAGAGAGCCACTAGAAGTACTATTGGAGTGGTTTTCAGTATTTTTCTCATAATCTTTCCTCTCGATAAACGGGTTAGGAACCCGTATTCCTAAGGCATATTGCCTTGTGGTGCCTTTTAGCCTTTGCCAGTCCAACCAACTGGATTCACATGAGAAAAAAGGGGGGAGGGGAGGAAGCTTTGGATTACTTCCTCTTGCGTATTACAAAGTAGTATAGTAGAAGCAGTATGACCACTATGATGATTATTGCGGCAACTGCTATCAGGGCTAGGGGTATTGGTGAGATGAGGGGTGCTTCGACGGTTACCGTGAATTCACCGGAGATCTCGCTCCCACCTACATCGGTGACTGAGACTTGGAGCCCATAGACTCCAGCCGGCAGCACCAGTGCGTTGGATACGATGCCTGCGCTGCTGATGGCAAAGTTTGTCGTGTCGTTGATGGTCCATGAGGCGAGGCTGAAAAAGGAGCTTGCGTTCAGATCATAGGCCAAGGGAATACCGTAGGCTATGGTCTGGTCGGTGGGTGCTGGATCCCATACTAGGAGGGGATACTGGATTTTCATCATCCAGCCATCGCTGTTGCCTGCGCCGTAACTGGCTGTGTAGCCTGCGATGACAAGGTCACCGTTGCTGCATTCCACTAGGGCCTCGAATTCGTCGTTAGCAGATTCGCCGAATATATTGTACCATTGCATGTTCCCAGTTGAAT
>CBDVBC010000083.1:0-6637 GCA_965372125.1 Candidatus Hermodarchaeota archaeon
TCAGTAATAACTTCAGGGTCATAGGCCCCTGTACCACCGATTAAGCCGATACTCACTTTCTCGGGAGGTTTGATTAACGTCATAACGAAACGCACCTGGAGATGAACGAAATCTGTTTGATTAGGAAGTGCCTTCTGCTCTTTAGTTTTTTTGCCACAGGAAGCGCTCCTCACCCATTAACCAAGATAAGTGCCCTTTTGCTCGGTTTAATAAGCCGTTAGAGCAGAATAAAGCTGAACATTCGGCTTTCACCTCTCCTAGGATGGCGATGATTTGTGAAAAGTGAAGAGAAATACGATTTTGAATCATTGCTACGTGGTCGGACGCTACGAGTCTATTACGAATTGCTATCGCTTCGCGAACCGATTGGCCCACGCCAGCTTCAGCGAAAACTAGGGTTGTCTTCGCCAAGCTTGGCAGCTTATCATTTGGAAAAATTGGTGGAAGTTGGGTTAGTGCGGTGTGATCGTGGCGTCTATTCGGTGGAACAAGTGGTGCAGGTCGGAGTGTTGAAGCAGTTTATCTTCATTGGCCGCT
Source organism: Candidatus Hermodarchaeota archaeon (assembly GCA_965372125.1). GTDB lineage: Archaea > Asgardarchaeota > Hermodarchaeia > Hermodarchaeales > Hermodarchaeaceae > YT-063. The sequence continues at coordinate 538 of CBDVBC010000083.1, forward strand.
TAGCTTTACCCCGGCACTTGTTCTATGCTGCGTTCTTCACAGTGACGCTGATTACTTACATAGCGATTTATCCTCAGCCATTGACATTTGCTAATGTTGTAGCTTGGATGCTCGGCGGCATCGCTGCAGGGATTTGCTGGTATGAAACGATTCGCGTCCACCGTTCCCGTCCCTAACTAGAAGTGTTCTAAAGCTTAGTCTAATATTGATGACATAACTGAGTATTAGGTGAGTAACTGTGACACAGAGATCTTCACGAAGAAAACGGCGACGAACCTTCTACCTAGTGGCAGCTATCGTTCTCGGGATTAGCGTTATGGCAATACCAGCTCTCCTCAACCTCCTTCTCGCTCCCGTAAGCATACCAGCTGGTGGTGGGTTCTACGGTGGGGGCACATACACTGAACCAGCACCTGTTGATTTGACAGATGATTTGCTCAGGCTGCTCATACCCGCCTTTATCATTGCCGCTATCCTCTACCTACTTTTTTCGCGACGCACTCGCTGGGCAGGATATGACGAAGCAGTGAAATGGCTCCGGCGGTAAAAGCTAAAGGTATTAATTTCTAGGTGAGCGGATAACCTACAACTAATTTGACAAATACATGTCAAGTTTTAATCTGAAAGTTTAGCAATATCTGTGTAAGGCGAAAAGCGATGCAAATGACTTCAAAGGAGCTCAGGGAACGGTTTCTCCGATTCTTCGAGAAGCGTGGTCACTCGGTGATCCCATCGGCTTCACTCATCCCTGAAATGGACCCGACAGTCTTGTTCACTACAGCTGGTATGCATCCTTTAGTGCCGTACTTGATGGGGCAGCCTCATCCTCAGGGACGTCGATTGGTAAACTGCCAGAAATGTTTCCGCACCGACGACATCGAGGAGATAGGGGACAGCTTCCACCTGACGTTTTTCGAGATGCTGGGCAACTGGTCTTTGGGTGACTACTATAAACGAGAAATCATAGAATGGGCAATGGAGTTCCTCACTGACCCAGCTGAAGGTTTAGGATTAGACAAAGAGAAGCTATCTGTAACAGTCTATGAGGGTGATGTACAAATACCGCCAGACGAGGAGGCGGCAAGAATCTGGGAGGAGACAGGAATCCCGCGAGAACGCATTCACTTTCTTCCCCGGACAGATAATTGGTGGGGACCGGTAGGCGACTCAGGCCCTTGTGGTCCGGATACGGAGATATTCTTTGATATAGGGCTGAAGCCTTGTTCATCTGAGTGCTGTCCGGGCTGTGGATGTGGGAAATACATCGAAATCTGGAATCTAGTCTTTATGGGGTATAACCAGACACTAGAGCACCTTTACCCACCATTGGAACAGAAGAATGTAGACACAGGCATGGGGTTGGAGCGAGCCCTCCAAGTCATCAATGGACTCCCAAGCGTATATGAAACCGACCTCCTAAGCCCCATAATGGAGAAAATTAAGGAGATTGCTCGGATTCGGGAGACCAGCCCTGAACAGGTACAGGTATTACGAATTCTAGTTGACCACGCTCGTTCCTCTGTGTTGGCTCTAGCGGATGATAAGGGATTGGTGCCATCTAATGTAGAGCACGGTTATGTAATACGTAGGCTCCTGCGTATTGCCATTCGTAAAGGGTTTCAGTTGGGTATTAACGGATCCTTCTTGGGCGATCTTGTACCTACTGTTCTAGAGATTCTGGGTGACATCTATCCTGAGCTGCACCGAAATCAGGAACGAATAACAGTCGAGATTGCTAAGGAGGAGAAGCGCTTTCGGTCAGCCTTGCGTCGTGGTCTCCGGGTTTGCGAAAAAATCCTCAAAGAGAAGGGAGAGTTAACAGCAAAGGATGCCTTCATTCTATTCCAATCCCATGGGTTTCCGCTCGAGATGACCGCGCAGATTGCCAAAGAACACGGACAGCAGGTAGATGCAGCTGAGTTTCGTAGCGAGTTTGAAAAGCACCGACAGATATCGCGAGAGGCAGCGCAGGGCCGCTTCCAGAGCGGACTAGCTGACCACTCGGAGGAGGTAACCCGGCTGCACACTGCCACTCATCTACTCCACCAAGCTTTACGCCGTTTTGTTGGTCAAGAAGTATTACAGAAAGGGAGTAACATTACACGTGAGCGTACACGTTTGGATGTTCAGCTCGGCCGTAAGCTCACTGAAGAAGAGCTTCGTCAAGTTGAAGACTGGGTAAACGAAATCATCCGGAGAGATCTTCCTATCAGGAGCGAAACCATGTCGCCAGAAGAGGCGCTAGCGCAGGGTGCCATTGGTCTCTTTGGCGGAAAATACGGAGACCAAGTCACAGTGTATTCTGTGGGCGATGTTTCAAAGGAGATTTGTATTGGACCTCACGTGAAGCGTACTGGTGTGCTTGGCACTTTCCGTATTACAAAACAGAAACGGATTGGTGCTAATACTCTACGTATCCGTGGCGTACTTGAGCCTGCCGCTTAGCCTACAGCAACTTTTCGGAGTAGACTAATTCACTCGGGTTTCTTGAGAGGGAGTGGCATCAGATACGTTTTCGCGACATAGGTGGACCCGCCGCATTCACATTCACCCTCCTCCTTGAAAATGAAGTCACCTTTGGTCCATGTCCTTTCGCCAGTGCGGCTGCATTGCTCGCAACGCGTACCAACGATAACACCGACCTTTCGGAAAACTTGAAGGAGATGGCCTAGACGGCCTCTGATGCTACCAGCTACGACATATACCACCATGGCAACCATAATCGTGATGAAGAACACTCCGTAGAACCACTCTGGGAGTATAATGTAGGAAACCATACCAAGTATTGGGACAGACGTATACATCCAAATCGCAAATTCGATCATCAGAAGAAGCAATAATATTGCCGAAGCTCTTGATGTGAACTTGTTGGTCCGGGCCAAAGACTTGATCCTCCGCCCTAACTTCCGTACTCTTTCAACAGTCCATGACGGTCCTTCTTGCCACTTCTCATCTGTCATTCTGGTTCGGGTGAGCCTATCGATTGGCGCTTAAAAAACTTTAGGAAGCACCCCACAATTTTATCTAGTAAATTAGCGGGCAAAGGTTTCCTCTGATTTTGGAGAAAGAAGAGATTTAGCTGCCCCCTTTGTTGCACCTAGAAACCTCTTTCGGTGACGTTCAAGAAAGCTACTAACAATGTTAAAGATGATGCTTTCCAAGGACAAGCCGAAGGATTCATATTGCCAGCGAAACTGGGCGAAGGCGCGAATCAGCGCTAAGGGCCCGCGCATGGTGTGAATCATTTGACGCCCTACAAGGGCTGAGGTCAACGCAAGGGTTTCCAGTTGCCGTCTTTGATGCAAGTAGCTGAGCGCCCGATAGCGGGAGAAGACTGACCAGCCCGTCAGCGTCTCGGGCAAACAAGCACCTTCTTCCAGAGCCATCTCGTATAAGGGTGTCCCGGGGTAAGGAGTGTATATTTTAATGACGAATTCAGCGGCAGGATTGATACGTTGCATAGCCTTTATGGTGGCGATCGTTGCTCGACGGTCTTTAGGCGTTTCACTGGGAATGCCTATCATCCAAGAGTAGTCAGCTCTAATTCCTTCGGCTTTTGTGATTTGGGAACTGCGAACAAGCTGGCGGACCGTTATCCTCTTGTTTAACAGCCGAAGCAGCCTAGGTGAGCCTGATTCTGCACCAAAGAAAAGACACTGGCAACCCGCTTGTTTTGCATCACGGGATAGTTCACGGGTAAGCTGATCTACGCGGAGTTCAGCGGTCCACATTAGGCCTTCCCGACGGAAATAGGGAAAGAGCTTACGGATACGCGCCTTATTCGTGAAGAAAGCGTCATCAAAGAACAGGAGGTTCTCTGCACCCAGTGAAATCAACTGGTCCAACTCTTTTTTGCACTGCTGGGCAGTCCAGCCACGCCAAGGCTGGCGAAGCACCGCATTGTAGCAGAATGCACAACGATGTGGGCAACCCCGGCTAGTAAGAGCACTGGTGCGTCCTCGGATGATATAGCGACGTGGGTCAACTAGATTCCAAGGAACACTCACTGATGCCATATCTGTTGGGGGCGCTAGCCCTCCATTGTGAACCTTGATTCCCCTCTTGAAAACAAGTCCTGGAACGTGTTTCCAAGCAGTACCTTGAACCAGCTGTGTGTACGCCCTTTCACCATCCCCTCGAATAACTAGATCAACATAAGGGTGATGGATGGTTTGGAGGGGTAAAATGGTCGGGTGGATGCCTCCCCACACTAGTTTAGTGTCAGGTGCAGCCTGACGGAGAGCTTCGGCGATTTTAAGGGCACTTCGAATCTGTGGCCCAGTCATCACTGAGAGACCAATATAGTCAGGAGCAGAGGTAGTGGCGGCACGAACTACATCATCAATGGCATCATGGCGGAGATCGAAAACCTCCACATCGATGCCATCCTCTTGGAGAGCGTTTGCTATGAAAAGCACAGAGTAGGGCGGCGCAGGTCGCTGCAATTCTGAGTACGCCAAATCAGGGTAAATTAGAATTGTGCGCTTTGTCATAACAATACTACCCATAGGGGTTCTCAACTGTTGGCGTTTTTCTATCCAGCTATACCTGGATATGGACATCTATTCCTATAAACGGTAATACCGGGAGTTAAAATAGGAACCCGCCACCTAGAGAGCGAGAAATCACCTCTCCAGGAGCGAAAAACCGCGCTGCTCAAAACCCCCGTATCTACCCCCAACATGATTATCCACAGGGCCTACAGGACTGAGCTCCGCCCCAACAACACTCAGCGCAGCCACCTCCGCCAGCACGCTGGCACCGCTCGCTTCGCCTACAACTGGGGACTCACCCAGAAAATCAGCGAATACCAAAAGACCCAGAAATCCCCTGGTGCAATGGAGCTCCACCGCCAGCTCAACCAGCTTAAACAGACACAGTTCCCCTGGATGTTCGAGGTCTCCAAGTGCGCACCCCAGGAAGCCCTGCGGGACCTGAATCGCGCCTTCCAAAACTTCCTCCGCAGACTAAAAACCAGCGAGAAACCCGGCTTCCCAAGATACAAATCACGCAAACGGGGTGTTGGCTCCTTCAGGCTCACCGGAACCATCAGAATCCACAAAGACCGAATCCAGCTCCCACGGCTGGGCACCCTCCGCCTCAAGGAACGCAACTACCTCCCCAGCGGGGGTTCATGGTGCCGGGTTCTTTCAGCGACGATATCGGAGAAAGCAGGCAAATGGTACGTGTCGGTGCAGGTGGAGGAACGCATCACAGTACCAGAAAACAAGGACCCCCCTGCAGGCGCTGACTGGGGATTGGAAACCCTCCTGACGATATCGGATGGGACAGAGTTCAACAACCCTAGGGCTCTAGCCCGCTTTTCCCGGAAATTCCGCAGGACACAGCGCAGCCTCTCCAGAAAGCAGCAAGGCAGCCGCAACAGAGTAAAGGCTAGGCTCAGGCTTCAGCGGCTCCATGCCCGGGTAGCCAACATCCGCAGCGACACTCTCCACAAAGCCTCATGTTGGCTGACGAAAACCAAGTCAGCCACCATCATCGAGGACCTCCACGTGAAGGGCTGCTCCGGAACCACAGGCTAGCTGGGGCTGTTGCTGATGCGGGGTTCGGTGAGTTCCGGAGACAACTCATCTACAAGACCAGATGGTACGGGTCAAAGCTCCATACCGCGCCCAGGTTCTACCCCTCCTCCAAGCGCTGCTCGCGGTGTGGATATGTCAAGAAGGCGATGCCCCTGTCCGTGCGGGTCTACAAGTGTAAGAAGTGTGGGTTGGTATTGGGGCGGGATCGGAACTCGGCTTTGAACCTTTTGTGGTTGTTGGTCGCCGCCAGTTGGGCGGAGACCCTAAACGCCTGGCTGAGGCGGGAGGTTACAACCCCCCTGGGGGTGGTGCCCGCCCATGATGCAGGAACCAAACACCAAGATGGACCCCGTGTCCTGTTTGGGTAAGTTTTGGACAACGGTTTTCACTTGATGTCAAGAATCTTTGTCGATGTCTTTCTCTTTGCGATAGCGGCGGTAGCGAGCGCGTTTACGCCAGTAAGGGGGGAAGAGGCGTAATCCACGTAGGAAAAGAGAGCCCATTTTGCGCACGTGAAGCAACCGTGATTTCCTTGCTATATCAACTAATTCTTCGCC
>CBDVBC010000084.1:0-6632 GCA_965372125.1 Candidatus Hermodarchaeota archaeon
ATTCACCAAGCCCAAGAGTAATTTGGAGGGATATAGCTTGGATGTATATACATTTGCCTAATTCAAATTGCCTAAGTTTACTCTGGTGTATCTTCGATAAAGGATCTGATTAGGTGCATGATACCAAACCGCTCTTTCGTGGAGGCAAGATACCAAGGCTCTGGGAAATCAAGGATGTCTTTGATCTGCTTTAGGGTCTTGCCTTCTTGTCCGAGTGCTCGGATTCGCTGCCAGAGTTCTCTGAGAAAATCAATGCGGGTTTTGATGTGCTCCTCTGGGTTCCTTATTGGGCCGCGGTGTCCGTCAAATAGTACTTTGGGTTTCAGGGTGAGAATCTGCTCCATCCTAGAAATCATTTTGGGGATATTCTCTTCTGGCATTGCCATACGTTTTCGCGATGGCAAGGGCACAGCATCCGCAGAGAATAGCCATCCGTGGCTAGCTTCCCAGAACCCATACATCTCCTCCATATGACCTGACAAATCAATCGGCTCGATAACTAGGTCGCCGACAGTGATTTCTGATGGGAGGGGTTTGACCTCTGTGAGGGGTTTAGGCTGGCCCCAGACGAAGCTGAAAAACTGGGGGAGCAGGGGCGGCTCTTTGAGGATATTGGTTGAGATTGGTCCTGCGAATATATTGGCTTAAGGGAGAAAGGCTGGGCAGCCACCGTAGTGGTCTTCATGTCCATGGGACACGTATACTCGCTTGATTCCTTGCGTAGCATCGTATGTTCGGAGTTCGTCGTGGGCGTTCATGCAACCTGCGTCAATGAGTGCATCACCGATCTTGTATGCGTAAGCCCACATTATTGCGCTGTCACCCATTTTCGCTGCGGTCTTGATGCAGGTTACGCCCTCAAAGGCCTCTATGTCAAGCATAGCTCTCAATCACCTGATTGGTATAGCCAAGAAGTATATATGCAATTATCGCCACGCCTAAAATCGCTGCCCCTTAGGGTGCATTGCTATGAAGATTGGTGTCTTTCTCTGCACGTGCGGTGACACTCTCACAAACACCCTCGCTGCTCCTACTCTCGCAGGCTTTGCTGAGACAATGCCAAATGTTGTTCATGTTGAAACTCGTGCTGACTGGTGCCAGACTGACGCCCTAAACAGCCTCGCTACTACAATTAAATCAAAGCAGCTTGATAGAGTCGTCGTCGCCGCCTGCAGTCCACAACTTTTCGGACCTCGTTTCTTTGAAGCCGCATCTACTGCTGGTCTAGCCCAAGGGCAAATCGTCTTCGCTAATCTCCGAGAACATTGTGCTTGGGTTCACAAGGAAGATCCTAAAGGCGCCACTGCGAAGGCAAAGCGCCTTCTGCGCGCCGCGGTCTTTCGGGCTGCTGCACAAAGCCCGGTTCCTACCAAAACCTTCCCTGTGACACAAGAGGTCCTCGTTCTTGGTGCAGGCGTTGCAGGCATCCAAGCCAGCCTTGATATAGCTGACAAAGGCATCAAGGTTCACTTGGTGGAACGGACCCCAACCATTGGCGGCCACATGGCCGTCCTTAACAAGACCTACCCCACCGATGACTGTGCCATCTGTATTCTTGGACCCAAGATGGCAGACGCCGCCACTCACCCCAACATCACTCTCTATCCCTATACTGAATTAGAGGCTGCTGAACACACGGGGAAGGATTGGACTATTACGCTGCGTAGGAAGGCAACGCTAATTGACTGGAGCAAATGCACGGGCTGCAATCTGTGTGCCGAGAAATGCCCTACAAAGGTCGATGACGAGTGGTCCTGGGGTATCGGAAAACGTCGAGCTGCCTACATGCCCTTCTCTCAAAGCGTGCCAAGAAAATACACGATTGACACTGAGCATTGCCGGAAAATCACAGAGGACAAGTGCGGAGTCTGTGCCAAGATATGCCCTGCCGAAGCCATCGACTACGAAATGAAGGATGAGGAAGTCAAGGTTACTGTTGGCAGCGTGGTGCTCGCAACTGGTTTCCAGGAATTTGATCCCTCAGTAGTGCCTGAACTCCAGTACGGGAAGAACCCTGATGTTGTTACTCAGATGCAATATGTCCGAATGGTTGATAGCCAGGGCCCACTGGAGGGTAAACTGGTTGCCCCATCAACAGGGAAACAGCCAAAACATGTTGTCATGATTCAATGCGTTGGGAGCCGGGACGAGCGGTACAGCTGGCAGTGCTCCGCTTATTGCTGCATGGCCGCCACCAAACATGCAATTCTCACCAAAGTTGAGGTAAATCCCCATATTGACGTCACCATTCTAGCCCGTGACATCCGTGCTGCTGGTAAGGGCTTTGAGGAGTATTACGTAAGAGCCCGGGACGAGTACGGTGTCAAGTACTTGTACCGCGGCGAGAAAGTGGAAGTCACTCAGAAGAATGGAAAGACCATAATCAAATACGAGGATCCAGAAGGGAAGACAAAGTCACTTTCTGCTGATTTAGTAGTATTATCATGTGCGATGACACCGTCACCAGGCACCAAGGAACTAGCGGAAAAGTTTGAGCTGAAAATCGATGAGCACGGCTTCTTCGAAGCACTAGACGAGAAGGTGGCATTGGCCCGAACAAATATAGCAGGAGTTTACATATGCGGTGCCTGTCACGGCCCCAAGGATATCCCCGAATCTGTAGAGCAAGCAGGTGCTGCGGCGGAGGAAGCCGGAATATGGCTAGCCACCCAATCGGTTGCAAAACAGCTGGACGTAGCCGTCGTAACAAAGGATCTCTGTAATAGCTGCGGATTATGCATTGCTGCCTGCCCATCACAAGCCATATCAGTTGATGAAGAGGGCTCCTGTGTTATCGTGGATGAGGTGCGTTGTCAGGCTTGCGGCGAATGCATGGCCATATGCCCAGTCGGCGCTATCGGCCCACTAAACGCGAATCCACAAGTCTTCGACGCCGCGGTGAAAGGCCTCCTAGGTAATAGTATCGAGGGACCAGACTCCGTTATCGTTGGGTTTGCCTGTCAGGAATGCTCCTACCGGGCAATCGATGAAGCTGGTGAGGCACGACTCCAGTACCCAGCGGACCTACACATCATAGATGTTCCATGCACAGGAAGCATCTCGTCGCCGAAAATCCTACAAACCCTGGAAGCAGGAGCAGATGGCGTTATCCTCTTTGCCTGCGAGTCTGACCTCTGCCACCACGGACGCGGCGCAAGGATGGCGAACAACAGGGCCAGAGTAGTTCGATCCGTTCTCCTCCAGTCAGGTGCATTTCCAGATCAGGTTCAAGTTGTTCAAATGATTGGGCGAAACGCCCATGAGTTCACCGAAGCAGCTCGTCGAGCAGTGAAAGTAATTACCGAAGCGCGTAATGGAGGTTAACCTGATGCCAAGAGAAGAGCCAAGAATCGGAGTTTTCGTCTGCAAGTGCGGAACCAACATCGCCAAGGTGGTTGATGTACCAGATGTCGCCGAGTACGCCAAGACCCTGCCCAATGTTGCGTATGCTGGCTGGCAGCTATTCACCTGCTCGGAGGAAGGGCAGAACATCATCAAGGACCACATCGCGAAGCACAAGCTTAACCGAGTAGTCGTGGCTTCTTGTAGCCCAAAACTCCACGAGCCCACATTTCGCAGAACCATAGCTGAGGCTGGTCTGAATCCTTTCTTCTTCGAAATGGTCAACATCCGCGAACAGGTCTCATGGTGCCACATGAAGCAAAAGGACGAATATGCCCACGCTACACAGAAAGCCAAGGATCTTGTACGAGCAGCTGTCTATCGGGCAGCTCTACTAGAAGCCATCGGATTCACTACCCAAAAAGTTCCCCCCGTTTGTCTGATTATTGGTGCAGGGATTGCCGGAATCCAAGCTGCGACAATGCTCGCGGACCACGGCTTCGACGTTCATCTCGTTGAGCGAAGCCCTGCCCTCGGCGGGAAAGCCGCCCAACTCGGGCTAGTGTTCATGACAGACAGCTGCGGAGTCTGTGTCCCACCCCGGCACGGCGAGATGGCTCGGAAATGCCTCTCCAAACGGGTTATACTCAACGACCCGAAAATCCAAGTTTACACTCAAACCGAGGTCACCCAGTTCGAAGGTTACATCGGTAACTTTCAAGCAACACTGCAGACGCGTCCCCGCGGCGTCGATGTAGAAACTTGTACTCTTTGCGGGGAGTGCCTAGAAGTGTGTCCCGTTGAAGCCCCCCACGTGCTAGACTATGGTCTCGGTACTCGAAAAGCCATATACCTCCCTTTCCCGCAGGCAGTCCCCCGCACCCCTGTTATTGACTTTGATAATTGCACGCGTTGCGGAAAATGTGTCGATGTATGCCCGGTCAAGGCTGTTCATTTGGATGAAGAATCCAAGGAGACCGAAATTACCGCTGGCACCGTAATCATAGCCACTGGCTTTGATGTATTCAAGCCGGAGGGAATGTACGGGTGGGATGAATACCCCAATGTCCTCACCCAGTTCGCACTGGCTCGTATGATGGATCCACTAGGTCCTGTGGATGGACAGCTGCAGCGCCCCTCAGATAAGCAGCCGCCCAAGCGCATCGGAATGATTCAGTGTGTCGGTAGCCGCGACCCGGAGACAAACTCCCACTGCTCTAGGGTTTGTTGTCAGGTTGCGATGAAGCATGCATGGTTCATCAAGGAGCACTGGCCCGACACGGAAATCCACATCTTCTACAAGGATATCCGTCTCCAAGGAAAAGATAACGAGCGCTACTACCTAGAATGCCAAAAGTTAGGCGTCCACTTCCACCGAGCAGAGGTCACAGATGTCAAACAAGACCCCGGCCAAAGCCTGACACTGGTAGTTGAGCACAATAGTGGGCGCAAAGAAACCGTTCCCGTCGATCTGCTGGTTCTCTCTGCCGCAATGCTACCTTCCGAAGGGGCACGGGAGCTAGCTCACACCCTAAACATGGAAGTCGACCTCACCGGCTTCTTCCGGGAATACCACGTCAAGCTCGCCCCGGTTGATACAACCACTGACGGCATCTACCTAGCAGGTGCTTGCAGCAGTCCCCGTGACATCGCCGAGTCCTCCTTCATGGCGGCAGCAGCTGCATCTCACGCCGCTATCCCCATGAGCAAAGGCGAAGTCCAAGTCGACCTCGCAAAATCCATAATAGATGAACCCCTATGCATCGGCTGCGCTAACTGCTTTACCGTCTGTCCCTACAGCGCAATCAAAATGGAGGGCGGCGTCGCCAAGGTCATCGAAGTCGCATGCAAGGGCTGTGGCATATGCGTAGTAGAATGCCCCGCCGAAGCAATCCAGCTTCGACACTTCCGTGACAACCAAATTATTGCACAAATTACAGGTTTGCTAATTGAACCAGACTAGTTTTACATTAATCCGTTTTATCGATTTCATACATATCAAGAATTAGTTACTCACCTAGTATGTTGATGTCTTGCGAAAACTCTTGCTGGTTAAATATCTCAGAAATTCTTTGAATAGATAGCTGCTACCAAATACTTATTTCTAAGAGCTGTCTATCACGAATTCCTTCAAATCTACCTGGAATAAAAAATAAAGTATTCCATGAGAAATTTTAGGATGGGAGGAAATGGCAGAAGAAGAATCTACTCTAAATTTAACAATACTTGAACAAATCCTTAGTAAGATGTTTACAGATATTGAAAAGCAAGGAATAATCGATACAAATAGGCTTCAACAAATAAGACTGTTGTTTGAAAGTAGTGAAATCGTAAACATCGAACAAGTTATTGATGCCCTTACATTGAAATCAGAGGGAATAGAATGAAAATACTTGAATTAAGGATTCAGAACATACGAGGTATACGTGATTTACATCTCAAACCAGAAGGGAAAACCTTAGTGATTTATGGACCTAATGGGTCTGGTAAAAGTGCTGTTGCCGACGCCTTAGATTTTCTATTAACTGGTCAAATTTCGAGATTGTTAGGTGAGGGGACCCGGGGTATTACATTACAACAACATGGTTCACACATAGATTGCGAATCAGATGAAGCAGTTGTTTGGGCTCGGGTTCAATTACAAGGTATTGATCACCCCGTTGAAATAAAACGTTGTATAGCAACTCCTAACAATCTAGAAACTGAGTCAAAAGCCGCCGCCTTGATGGAACAAATAACCAAATGCGCTAAACAGGGACAACACATACTAACTAGGCGTGAACTCCTTAGATTTGTTAAGGCAAAAGCTGGGGTTCGGGCTCAGGAATTTCATGAGCTACTACAAATCACTGATGTTGAGAAAACACGGCTTGTACTAGTAAGTGTTAGAAATGAGCTTGATAAAATTCATCAACAAAAGGAACATCATATGGAGAAAACCAAAGGACCAATTAACGCATTAACACAAGCATCAAAATATGAAGAATCTGAATTATTAAAAGTTATAAACCAAAATCGAGAGGTTTTGGGTGGAAAACCTATTTCCATTCTTTTTTCTGAGAAATTGAAGGAAGAGCTTGAGCCTCCTACAATTGCTATAAGTGAAAAAACAGTTAACATTGAATTATTCAATGGTAACATAGAAAATTTACTTAGGGTGATGACAAAGGAACATCAAAGCCAAGTGACGAATCTTGATATACAACTCCGCAATTTAATGGAAGAAATCCGGTCAGATCCGTCTTTATTAAATAATATCAAACGAGCGAGTTTATTCGAGTTAGGTATCA
>CBDVBC010000085.1:0-6625 GCA_965372125.1 Candidatus Hermodarchaeota archaeon
GAATATAACCCAGCAAGAGAAATTGTATCGTGATCTAGAGCAGCAGATGCAGGTAATTATGAAACGGCAAGCGTCCTCAGTTAGCAAAGAGCTTGATCGGGCATCCATCCAAATTCGAGAATTCATTCAAGATAAGGTAAGACAAACAGAACAGACCGTTGAACAACTGGGTGCGACAAGCAGAGCTAAAATTACCCTGTATAGAGACGCATTCGAAAAACAAATGAAAGTGCTTGAAACCAATGTGAACACGGAAAGTGACAAATGCATTTCTTCGCTTCAGCAAGAACTCGAACAGTTTCTCAAGACAGTAGACAAGATTGTGAATGCCACTCAAACCGCAACTGAGAGCCTTCAAAGCAAGCTAAATAAACAGGCTTCTGATTTCACACCAGCTTTCCGAAAAAGTGTTGGCCAACACTACAATAAGCTGCGAGAGTATTTATTGAGTGAAATCCAGAAAATCATTACAAGATTTGTGGAAATGGAAAACACACTCCTCCCCCCTATCATTAAAAGTGGACAAGAAGCACGTCAAGCCCTAGAAGAATCGCTGACCAATACAACAGCATCTATTGAGGAGAGCACTCGAAAAGTTAACGCAGAAAGTGAAAAACGTGCTATTGAGTGTAAATCATCACTAAAGATGACGATTGACAATGCGAGAGGCATCCTTACAGAGAAACTAGCAACGACAAGAGATACTCTTGTCGGGGTACACAATAAAACATTACACAAAGTCATAGAAAACTTGACTGCCTTTCAAGGTGAAACAGATAAGGTATTCACTGTAGCTGATCATTCTCTTGGTAGTGAAACATCCACCTCGAAAGAAACGATTGGTCAAGAAATCAACCAATCAACCCAAGAACTCGCCAAAGGTGTTGAGGATATCACAAGAGTGCTGAGTAGAAACACGCAGGAAGCGATAAAACTAGCTAATGAGACGTTGAGGAGTACATATGAGGAGACCGGCTCAGAAATCCAACATCAAATTAGAGAGACAATCTCATTAATCACCCAATTATCGGATTCAGCAAAAGAAACACTTCTAACCCAAACAAGGCAAATTAGTGGGAAAATAGACAGCCAGATTGAAGAGAAGAGTCGTTCTTTGGAAATCGAAACGCAGACCTCTACACAAACCATCGCAACCGCTATTACTGAATCAAAGGAATTGGCAACCTCTGTTCTTAACGACTACACAGAAAACGTGATACCTCTAATGAAGAGCATCCAAGCAAAATCAGAGAGTACAGGAAACATGCTATCGAATCTATGGGATCTGCTAGGCAATCTTCAAACTTCTGAAATCGAAAGAACATGGCATATTGTTACGACTGAGAAAGTCCAAATCCGCTTAAAGGATATGCTGCGGCGTGCTCGATCTACAATCACACTTGCCTTCCCCAACTTCGACGAAGTTCCTCAAGAAACCTTGAGAACAATTGCTCCTAATGTCCGAATTCACCTTATTACAAAAATAGATGACAAACACACCCCACATGTTCAGAAACTACTGAAACAAGGCAATATCCGAATTTGGCATACACTACAAATGACGTTCTACGCAGGAGTTCGTGATTGCGAGGAGGTTCTCATTGCACCAGTTCACGGTGATCCTCAGGAGGTCGTAGCAATTGTCAGTGATCAAGAAAGCTACATTTCTCTATTCAACAAAGCTCTTGGTCCACGGTGGATTTCTGGCGCTAAGGAAATCCGACGAAGCCAATAACTACTATGAAGGCATTTCTGTTGATGCCTTCCTGCGGAATTGGGACTGAAAAATCTCGTTCACTCGCTGAATTGTATCTGCGTCCCCTGGTGATTTATCATATCGAATTTGTTTGATTCGAGCAAACCTCAATGCCTTCCCAGAAGGATACTTTACTGAACGCTGGATTTCGTCATATTCAACTTCGACCACAATTTTGGGCTGTACAAACACAACATTTCTACGTCTTCCCACTTGAATCTCTAAAAGACGAGTAGTAATTTCTTCGAATTCTGCATCAGTAAGGCCTTTGAATGTTTTACCTAGCATTTGGAACTCAGCAGTTTCCGGGTCCCACGCTCCTAGATGATAATCTGACAGCCACCGATGTCTGCGTCCTGTTCCATACTCCGCCGCTATTATCACTAAATCCAATGTTTCTAAACTCTCTTTGATTTTCAGCCACGCCTTACCTCGAATACCAGGTTTGTAGAGACTATCCAAACGTTTAGCGATTAGTCCCTCATGACCCTTTTGAATCGCAGAGGCAAAGAAGGCTTCAGCTTCTTGAGAATCGTCTGTTATTATTTGAGGAACTAGGGGAATTGATCCACAAACGGTCGACAAGAGCTGCCGCCGCTCGATATATGGATAATCAATAAGCACTTCATCGTTGAGCATTAATAAATCGAAGAGGAAAAGACTCACGGGGATCTCTTGTACTAGTCTTTCTACATCATGAACTCGTCGAAACCTCCGCATAAGATTTTGAAAGGGAAGTGGACGACGGCCTGACCCGAGGGCTAAAACTTCTCCCTCAAGAATGCAGCTAGTTTCTGTTACTTCTTTATGAATTAATGCGACGACATCAGGAAGACTACGAGTTACCTCAGTAAGTCGGCGGCTGTAGACCCTTATCTTAGGTTGTCCCTTTCGTTGTTGATGAATTTGGACCCGAGCCCCATCTAATTTCATTTCAAACGCAGATTCGCCGTTGTGGTGTGATAGAGCTTCTGATACATCCTTTGCCTGTGCAGCTAGCATTGGTAGTAATGGAGTAAAAGAGCGGAGCCGGACCTTTTGCAACCCAGCTTTCCCCTCTCCGCGAGCGATTCTAGTAACCTTGCCAATATCACCTGTGAGCATATTTGCACGTTGAACTAGTTGTAATGGTAGGTTAAATGCGCGAGCTATGGTCCCTTCTAGCATACCCTCACTAAACCCGATTCGCTGATCACCAAGCAGGATTTTTGTTAAGTATTTAGCCTCCAAGGGAGACGCGCGTATGAATAACGAACGTAAATGCACAGCTTTTCGTCGTTTTGATCCTGTTCCTTGCACATCTGCTATCACAGTAAATGTTTGGTAGATCTCCATTATCGTTAAAGGAGAAGCGAATAAAGTGGTTTGTGTTACTTGACCAGATTTTAGAAACAATCGTCGGACAACCTCACCCAAATCCCCCGACTCACGAAAAAGAGAACCGATTTCTTCTATAGAGGGCTTGAACAAATCTTTTAAAACACTATAAAGAGCTGCCCAACTGAGAGCGAGAACACGATGACTAGCTCTGGGAAATGGCTGCCCAATCAGGAGAAGCGCGGCAGCCT
Source organism: Candidatus Hermodarchaeota archaeon (assembly GCA_965372125.1). Lineage (GTDB taxonomy): Archaea > Asgardarchaeota > Hermodarchaeia > Hermodarchaeales > Hermodarchaeaceae > YT-063. Next base: position 3,325 of record CBDVBC010000085.1, read on the forward strand.
CTACCTCCTCAAGCGGCAATTCAGCAAGAAATTCCCCCACTAAAAACATTTTCTCTAGACGCTTTGTAGTGGCTACAACCTGTTCGCAGAGTTCTGACAACTTGCTAAACGCTGTGTGTCTTACTGGTGACATAGCACGACCTCTTCTTTCTAGGTAAATCTGGCTTAACTAAGGTTTTAAAAGGAACTATCCTAAATCGTTTGTAACTCGTTTTACGAGGTACCGATAGTTATGAAAGTTAGCGAATTAACCTCCGCATCACGTCGCGTTGATATAAAGCTCCGAATCATCTCAGTTGAGGAAGCGCGCGATGTACGAACATCACGGGGCTCCGCCCGAGTGGCGACAGCTCTTGCTGGTGATGAAACAGGCACCATAAAATTATCTCTTTGGAACGATGATATAGACAAAGCGTTTGAAGACGCCGTGATACAAATCACAAACGGCTATGTCAAGACCTTTCAGGGCGAGAAGCAGCTCTCCTCAGGAATCTACGGAGAGCTTACAATTGTTGATGACCCGGCATTTCCCAGCCTTGAAGCAATTACTTCTGGAGAAACACCATCAGCTGAGTGAGTTCTAACACAAAAAAGCTCATCAAAATTGGCCACAAGAAGTGATGTCCCTATGATGGTGGGTAACACTGGAGGAGGAATAGTATGATAATCGATGTTCTCTTTATTTGGCTTCACACTATAGACCAGTGGATGGAGGGTTTGTTACATATAATCATAATGTGGGTTCAGACCCTAGGTCCAATCGGAGTTTTTGCTGGAGTAATGGTTGAAACATTGATTGCTCCGATTCCTTCACCAGTAATCATGATGGCGGCAGGGTTCCTACTAACGCAAGGACAGCCGCTCCATATCCAGCTACTCATAATCGTCGTGGATGTTATGTTGGTTGGTGCTTTAGCGTCAACAATCGGCTCCTTTTTCGGATACGGTATTGCCTATTTTGGAGGATATCCGATTATTGAAAGATACGGGAAGTACTTGGGTACATCAATAGAGGAGGTCGAGTATATGCGCCAGCGTTTTGATAAATCATCACGCGACGAGGTTTTCCTCTTTGCTGCTCGTGCCATCCCAATCATCCCCCTCTCTGTTGTATCCATTGTTGCCGGTGCTATCCGGATGGATGTGAAAAGATTCGCCCTTGTCACATTTCTTGGCGCATTACCCCGCTGCTTGATATTGGGACTAGCTGGTCTGCTAGTTGGAGCCGCCTTTACACAGATTGGAGAGATGGTTGATCTACTTGAGACACTGACACTAGTACTCCTCGTCCTGTTCATCATTGTATTCATTGTCTTCAGGCTAATCTTACGACAGAGGGCCAAAAAAGCAGCAAATGCATCGAGCAAATAGAAAGTAGATTAACCCTAACAACGAGATTAATATGAAATCGTTAGTTAGATGATGGCAGGTCTAACTTCAAATAAGAACATTATTCTATAGCCCAGTAGCCTTAGCTGTGTTTGGAGCTTAACAGCGCGGTCCCTAGCTTCAGTGATTGTTCTATACCAAGACGAGACACAGATTCGTTCCTGTTCCTTTGTTTCGCAAAGGAAGTCGTTTGGAACTTCTGCATGTTCAGGGACACGCACTGAAACCCGATAATCGGCATTTTTTGTGCTGAGCCATATTTCGCAGTACCCGTCTGAGAGCGTCTTTGCACTTCCCATGCCAAGTCAGATATAGAAAAGGTATGTGAACTAATAAGGTTGCTTATCTGCTATTCTAGGGTGAGAGAAATGACTGTGCGATTAATAGCTGGTGTCGATGAAGCGGGGCGTGGCCCGGTGATTGGGCCATTGGTCATTGCTGGTGTTATTGTCAAAGAAGAACATTCAGAGGCATTAGTTGAGTGGGGAGTTCGAGACTCGAAGCAACTGACTCCAAGAAAGCGCGAAGCATTGGAGTTAACGATTCAACGAATTGCCCTCCAAGTAGAGGTGCTGGAAATAAGCGCCAATGAGATTGATACTCAACGCTTAGCTAAAAGGAGCCTCAACGACCTAGAAGCGCAGTGGATGGCAATGGTTCTTGAACATCTCCAATGGGATATTGCCTACGTTGACGCGGCTGATGTTGTCGCTGAACGTTATGGACGTACCATCCAAGCTCATTTGAAAACAGAAAAGCCTATCGTGAGTGAGCACAAAGCAGACCAGAACTATCCTGTGGTTGCTGCAGCATCGATTCTTGCGAAGGTGCGGCGAGATCGCCGCATTGCAGAACTCCACAAACAGTACGGTGACTTTGGTAGTGGCTATCCAAGTGATCCAAAAACACGTCGATTCTTAAAGGAGTGGATAACCAAGCACGACGCCTTCCCCGAGATAGTAAGGAAAACATGGGAAACCGCGCGCCAAATGCTCGCTGCTCGGAGGCAACAAGCCTTACCATAATTATTGCAGAAGAGCGGCACTGCCGCCCAAGGGACTTCTACTTCAAGTCACTCTGATGTCTTCGTCTTCCTTTTCCGCCTAGTTCTCCTTTTCCGTTTCGGCTTCTCTTCAGCTACTTCGGCCTGCGATGTTTCCTCACTAGGCTCGGCTGGAGGGGTTTCGCTTGCCTCCACGGGTAGCTCTTCTGTGGGGGCAAGTTGGGGTTCCGCCTCTTCCTTAGGCTTCTTCCGCTTCTCTTTCATCTTATCCCGCAAACGCATGTAATGTTCAGCGAGGAGTTCGAGATGTCGCTTAGCTATATCAGGATGCATGTCCTTCTGAGCGAGTCTTTCCTCAAGACGGAGAACCAAGAACTCGGGGAAGAAGGATTCAAAGTGGATATCTGAAAGAAGCATAACAAAAGAGTCGTCACCTCTCTTCACATCGATAGCACTAGAGCCCATCTTTGTGATGACTTTCGCGGACTCGAGTCGACGAATAACAGTATCCAACGCAGCCTTTTTCTCCACGATTCCAGCTAGTTCGGATTTGTGAACTATACGCCGCCGAAGCACCTTCGTGACATCATAAATATCAGGATCGAGAAGGAGTTGACCCAACTGAAGCGTGTCATCCTCTGACCAAACATAAGAGCTAAAGAATTCTGTGACTCGCTTCTCGTACTCCACAGCCTGTTCAGAGGATAATCCACCAGATTTCGCAAGTTTGAGTGCTTGCTCCGGTGGATAACGCGCACCAAACAAGTCATTAACCATGAAAACGCAGTTATCGGAAACAGCATTAACCCAGTCCTCATCAACAATTCCACTGCGCAGCAAAGGCAATGTCAGGAGCCCCAGATCAGGATAGTGCTTACCAGTCTGCAGCTCTAACCATTCTCGCAATTC
>CBDVBC010000086.1:0-6617 GCA_965372125.1 Candidatus Hermodarchaeota archaeon
CAAAAACATGAGTCTCCGCTCCTTTCACAGTTTTTAAGAATTCCCTCAACTCGTAGGCGGAGCGAAACGTGTACTCGCCTGTGGCACTCACTGCCTTGAAGGGCTTTAGTGCTGTAATGTCCACTGCGCATTCAACGCCACGCGCAGGATACGTCAAATCGTTTATGACTACGATCTGGTTTTGTGAGGAGTACTCTAAAGTACAGGTAACTTGCAGTCTTCCGTCCTCACCAAATCCAGTCTTGCCTGCGAGGTTACGGCAAATGGCTAAAAGGTGTGGTGCCTCCACAATTCCAAAGTAAAGCCAAAGGTTAGCAGAGGTCTCGATATCAATTTCGCGTTCGCCCCATACGACAGCCACTCGCCCTCGGGGCTGGTCAAAAGCTTCACCTAATAATTCACGCAAAGTTTTGAAAAAACTAGAACTTGCTTCCCTTTCATTTAATCGTATATGAACAGTAGCAGACACAATTTTTCCCTTTGCTGCTTCGGCTCCACGAACAAGTTCCCATGCTTTCTGCTCTGACATGAACTGCTTCAACTTGGTGCGACCTCGAAACCTTGCTCTCACCTATACAAAAGCGCATATACAAAAGTTGCGGAACGCTCTTGGTTTCAATCAAATAGCATACTCCTCTCCAAGGTAAACGCTTTAAGTCGCAAAGATGAGATGTGTGAATCAAGCAACTCTTTCTCTGTAGCTGTGTGTGAATATTGGCATCAAGAATTAGCAGCCTCGTTCGATTAGTTCGCGGCTTAGGACGATCAGGTCGGGTAGCTCTGCTAATTGATGGACCAAACGTTCTCCGGCGACAGTTTGAGATACGGCTTGATGACCTGAAAAACATAGTCAAGGAGCTTGGGAAGATAGGCGTTGCAAAGGTTTACTTGGATGAGCATGCTTCCAGTAAGTTACTTGAAGCGATATCAAATAGCGGCTTCACTCCAGTTGTAACCCCTTTTGATGTTCATCTTTGTATGATTATCGATGCGATGGATCTTATCCTCGGATCTACGACCAGTCTACTAGCTATTTTCAGTCGCCACGCTCGCACTGCTCCCATTCTACGCCGGGCCCGAGAACATGGCATCAACACCTTGGCTATCGGATTTGAACCCGGATTCAGTGTGGCAGTCCAAAACGCTGCAGATAATGTCCTTCGACTTGATTTGCCTATTCAACAACAAATTGCGAAGTTGAAAGAGAGAAAAGGAAAAGAGCCAAGGAAAGAGGGGCTAGTCGAGGACGAAACCTAAACTGTTCGAATTGTCTTTGAAGAGCATAGCCAGTGATTCTGATTACATATGCTCGCGGATTTGCTCCTTTGAGAGGCTTCCAAACTCGCGCTTATCTGTCTCCACAACTGAGATTTCTATCGCTGTATCATCTAGCTTATCCTCAATAACATGGCGTAGCGTGGCGATGCAGAGCTTCACTGCATCGGGGAAAAGCTTGATTGCTGGCTTATATTGCTTTGATAGATAGTTACGGGCAGCCTCGGAGTTAAAGCCAATCGCCGTGGCACGCCAACTCCAATAGGAGCCAGAGGGATCAGTAGTGAAGACCTGGGGGCCCTGGTCGTCCGCACCAGCAATGAGTAATGACACACCAAAAGGCCGAATCCCACCGATTTGAGTGTAATTTTGTTTGAGGTCGCACACCTTTTTGGTTAGAACCTCAACGTCGATGGGTTCACCGTATGTTATTCGGTTTATCTGGCTCTGAACTCGTGAGAAATCAACTAGAACCCGGGCATCAGCGTGTAGGCCCGCAATTGCTGCTCCAACATGTTTATCGATTACGTAAATCTTCTGAATCTGTTCAAGATCCATAAGCGGGGAGGTCGCTTCCTTATGAACAATGAGTGCCACACCATCAGTAGCCTTGATGCCGATGGCTGTTTTCCCGCGACGCACTGCCTCTAGGGCATACTCCACTTGGTATAGCCGTCCTTCTGGGCTAAAGATTGTAATCGCTCGATCGTAAGCAATGGTTCGTTCCATCATTATTTCTCAACCCCGAGTTACTTCCACGTTCAATTCTCCCAAATATAAAAGCTTGTCTATATCGCTACTATGTAAACGGAAGGCTTATACTATGATTCAATGTAGCGTCCAGACATTAGAGATGGTCGACCATGACGAGAATACCAGTCTTAATTATGGGAGCTGCTGGCAGAGACTACCACAACTTCAACGTCTTTTTCAGAGATAACAAGCTATACGATGTGGTCGCATTCACAGCGACCCAAATCCCTGGAATTGAAGGACGTGTCTACCCGCCTGAACTGTCTGGCAAGTTGTATCCAAAGGGCATCCCTATTCTCCCTGAAGAACAACTAGTAGAGCTTATAAAAAAACACAAGGTCGAACAAGTCATCCTGGCCTACAGCGACCTATCACACAACTACGTAATGCACAAGGCATCTCTGGTTCACGCAGCAGGCGCGGACTATCGGCTCATGGGTCCCAACACTACTATGCTCAAGAGCAAGAAGCCCGTGATTTCAATCACTGCCGTGCGTACAGGTTGCGGTAAAAGCCAAACCAGCCGCCGCGTCGTCCAGATACTCCGAGATAAAGGGCTCCGCGTGGTAGTAATTAGACATCCCATGCCATATTCATCTGATCTTACTGAGCAGGTGTGTCAGCGTTTTGAGTCTATTGCTGATTTGAAGCGGCATAAGTGTACTATTGAAGAGATGGAGGAGTATGAGCCTCATATCGACCGGGGCGCAATTCTCTATGCGGGTGTTGATTATGGTAAGATTCTTGAAGAGGCTGAAAAGGAAGCTGACGTAATTGTTTGGGATGGTGGTAACAATGATTTCCCCTTTTATCACTCGGATTTGTTAATAGTATTAGCAGACCCGCATCGCCCTGGTCATGAGTTGTCTTATCATCCTGGTGAGACCAACCTTCGCATGGCTGATGTTGTCATTATTAACAAGATTGTCACCGCGGTTCCAGATTGCGTCGACCAGGTTCGCGACAATATTGCTAGGGTAAATCCCAGTGCAATTGTAATCGAGGCAGCGTCTCCTCTCTTCGTTGATGACCCGAGCGTTATTCGTGGGAAACGGGTCCTTGTAGTGGAGGATGGACCGACGCTAACGCATGGTGATATGCAGTATGGGGCAGGCTGGTTGGCTGCTCGTAAGTTTGGTGCGAGTGAAATTGTAAATCCCCGGAGTAAAGCTGTCGGTAGCATTCTCGAAACATTCGAGAAATATGGTCATCTAAGTGGTATCCTGCCGGCCATGGGCTACGGTGATGCCCAGGTTAGTGATCTGGAGAAGACGATTAATGCGGTTGACTGTGACGTTGTGATAATTGGAACTCCTATTGATTTAGCACGGATTGTGAAGATCAACAAGCCTGCGGTACGGGTGCGCTACGAACTTCAAGAGATTGGGGTTCCAACGCTAGAGGACGTTCTAAGAGATTTCCCGAAGTAAGTATTAAACTAGATTCGCTCTAGGGGATGGATGCCCAGAAGCGAAAGAGCATCCCGTAGCACTTGGCGGCAAGCATTGACAAGGAGAAGACGTGCTGCTATCAGGTCCTTCGACTTTGCTCTAAGGACTGGGCAGTGATTGTAGAAGGAGTTGAATGCTACTGATAACTTATAGGTGTACTCAGCGAGCTTGAAGAGCTCGATTCGGGTACCCCACTTCTCTCGCTGCATACCCTCAACGACACCTAGTATAATATCAGGGAAACGTCCGATTAACTTGACGAGTTCAACCTCGTAAGATGTATTCAAGATGTCTAGATTAGCCTCTTTTGGTGCTGCTTGTTTTCTAAGTATAGAGGACGCACGAGCGTGGGTGTACATCAGGTAGGGTGCAGCGTTGCCATCGAAGTTCAGCATTTCGTCCCATCTGAAAACGATTTGCTTTTCCACAGCCACCTTCAGCAGGGAGTAACGGACTGCCGCTGCTCCAATAGCTTCAGCTACATGCCGGTAGAACTTGGCGCTTTCATCAGGATTCCTCGCTTTTACTTCCCGACGTGCCCGACGTACCGCTTCTCGGACTACTGCGTCGGTACTGAATCCAATCCAAGTGCCTCTACGTCCTGAGAAACGTTTGTCTGGTAGGGTAACAAACTCGTATGCTAGGTGATAGTAGTTCTTTGAAGCTTTAGTGTAGCCGAGGGTTTCCAGGACTAGATAAACCGTTCTTTGGGGAAAGCTTTGGGGCATCCCGATAACATTGAAGATTACGTCAGCTTCCTTGAACCGGCCAGGTTCACCTTCCTGTGAAGTTGTCCAAAGGGTTGGAGCATCCGCACTCTTTCTACGGAAGGATTTGTATTTGAAAGGGTCTTTGATAATCCCGAATTTCCAGAAGTGAAAAGCAACGTCCTTCCCCGTGTACGTTGCTATACCATTGGAGCGAATCAATATTTTGTCTGTATCCTTTAGTTGCCTGAACTCCTCATAGGCGCTGAGGTCAACTACTGTGCACCCTGCTTTTTCACCCTCTGATAACCGTTTGATGTTAGGGCTTTCAAGAATCTTCTCTAATGCCTCAGCAAAGAGCCCGGAATTGGCAATGTCGCTTTCCCAGACAAGCAAATCGTGGTGCACGTCAAGCTTTGCAGCGGTCTTGTGGTGAGCGCGGAGACACCGCTCAGACATCTCCCGTACCTCGCGAGCAACCTCGTTGTTGCCCTTCTCCATTAGTTGCAAGTATCTTTCCACTTGGGCTTTATCGTGTTTTTGGTGGGCTTCAACGTAAACCCGTCCCAGCGCTTGATCATATTTCCCTTTAAGAGGCTCTTTTGTGAGGTGTTTGAGTCCCCAATAGACCACCGCGATTTGTAATCCGAGGTCGTTAATGTAGTCAAGTCTTGTCACATCGTACCCTACCCTCTTTAGGACTCGTGCCATGGTGTCGCCTAGCACCGCGTTACGGGCGTGACCAATATGCCAAGGATTATTCGGATTAACAGCGGGGTATTCAACTACCGCGTGGATGCCTTGAAAAGTGTCTGATTTGCCGTATTGGTCACCAAGCCGTTGGAGGGTATCAATGACGAGTCGGCGGTAGGGTTTGATGCTAATATAGAAGTTCACATATGAGCCCTGTGTAGTCACTTCTTCAATCAGAGGGAATCGAGAGGAATCAATCATTGCTAGTTCCTTGGCAATCTCAGCAGGGTTGCGTCGTTGTTCCTTCGCCATCGAAAAAGCTGCAGTGCAGGCAAGGTCACCGTGCTCGGGGTTCGCAGGACTCTCCAGAAACCCACTTAAATCCTTACCACTGACCTCGCGTAAAGCCTGCGCTACCTGTTTTCGAAACTCCGCCCAAGGATTCAAACCGGGCTCTGTCATTCTGATTCCTAAATAAATTCTAATCGTGTCTTTTTCACTATTTCTACGATGACATATTTCATAATAATGGTGATGTCCATAAAACGAAACGATTAAAGGATGTAATTCTTCCCCTTACATCAACCAGTTGGGCCCGTGGCCAAGTGGATAAGGCGGCAGCCTTCGGAGTTGCAGATCCGGGGTTCAAATCCCTGCGGGCCCGCCACACATCTTTTCCTGGTTTCTATTAGCTTCGTTTAATCGGTTCCACACAAATTAGGTCTTTAAGCGATTGTAGGCGTTAATTACCCGTTCCTTGATACCTGACTTTAGTAGAATGATAAGTATCGGAAGAAAAAGAAGTACGAAGTAATGAGTGGATCCCGATGGGTTGGAGGCTATTAGGAGCCCTGCTATTACTACGCTGAAGATGATGAGGTTTCTGCTGCTAGGATAGAGCACGAGCCGAATTAGGAGGAGCAACATTAAGGCTAGAGTGAAGATGATCATGAGACTTGACATACTGAGAACTCCTCCAGTCAATAGGCCAACAAGGTCAACGCCAAGCAAATTATACAATAAATTGGGAAGCGATCCAAACGTCGTGATAGCGGAAAGTGGAGTGAGAGTACTCCAATCAGTGTAGGTTCTGCCCAGCTGGACAAGAAACATGTCCTGTATTGGCGCGAGGGGTTGTCCTTCAAGAGCCGACCATAAGAAGAAGAATCCGGTAACAGTAAGAGCGGGTACTAACCCTCGGAGAACAGATTTCACCTTTGAACGGTGATAGCATAAAGCAAAGATGAGAAAGGGTGCAGTGATAAGATAAGTTGCTGCAGCAAGTGAAAACCAGAGCACACAACGTTGGGCATTTTCAATCTGCTCCAAGCCCAGCAGGCATAACATCATCACTAGGGGAAAAAGAGTCCCAATCTCAAAGGCGGTTACCAGAGGGTTCGCCCACACCAAGAGACCTACTGTTCGATGCCCCATTTTCACCAATCGATAAAAAATTATGAAGACAAAAAAAACTTGTAGGATAACAAAGGCAGGGATAAAATCAGCAAACCCTGCTCCATCCAGTCTGAAAGGCAGCAGAAGTATTGGAAGATGGGCGATCAGCGAGAATGGACCATACCAATATCCCTCAACAGGATAGAAGAACCTCGGTTCCACAAGGTTCGTGATGCCTACAGGGTAGACTTGTCCATAGGGGTTTATTCCCTGACCAAGATTCAACACACCGAGAAAAACCAGCTCGGACATATCGTAATAATCTGGGAAGCCAGGTGTCGTC
>CBDVBC010000087.1:0-6519 GCA_965372125.1 Candidatus Hermodarchaeota archaeon
TTGTAGTGAACTGTTTCGTTCGGGCCCTGTACCAGGCCGGGGTCGATGCGGACAAGGTAGTCATGGTGTCCGGAATCGGCTGCACCGGACGTATAGCCGGTTACGTCAGGCTGGATTCCTTCCATACCACTCATGGGCGGCCGATACCCTTTGCCACGGGTGTCAAGGTTGCCAATCCAGAGTTGAAACCAGTCGTCATCAGCGGAGACGGAGACCTATTCGCGATCGGCGGCAACCACTTTATTCACGCAGCGCGCAGGAACGTCGACATGCTAGTTCTATGTGTAAACAACTTCATGTACGGAATGACTGGCGGCCAACAGGGTCCTACAACACCAACGGGTGCTATTACTAGCACAACGCGTTATGGTAATCTTGAGAGTCCATTTAATTTAGTAAGTCTTGCAGCTTCTGCTGGTGCTGTATATGTTGCTCGCTGGACTGTCTTGCATGCGCGGCGGTTAGCCAAGTCCATCGAGAAAGCCCTTCAGAAAGATGGGTTCACCTTTATTGAGGCAATTGCGCCATGTCCGACACTTTATGATAGGCATAATCGTTATGGGAGTGGTCTTGATGTTATGCAGCGGTATCAGAAAATAAGTGTGATTCGAAACTTTTCTAATCCCATGGAGGCTGAAATCGATTATAGTACGCGGATTGTTTGCGGCGAGTTTGTTGATAAGGAGAAACCAGAGTTCACTCAGCGTCTCGCTCAACTGGAGGCCCGCTTACAGAAGAGGTGATATGATACGATGACTAGAATAGAGATTCGGCTCGGTGGTCTTGGCGGACAAGGTATAGTAAAATCAGGTGTCATCCTTGGTGACGCAGCCTCGATCTACGGTGGAAAAGAGGCTGTGAGCACCCAGTCATATGGGCCAGAATCCCGTGGTAGTGCTTGTAAATCAGAAATAATCATATCAGATAGTCCAATCGATTACCCCCTAGTCTTGGCGCCTGATATTCTCGTTGCCCTGTCTACGGAGGCCTTTGTAAAATACAGCTTAGACTTGAAAGAAGGGGGTATTGCAATTATAGATTCAGACCTTGTAAAAGCAGGGGAAATAACGCAGAAGATACGTTTATTCCGCATACCTGCTGCTGCGGTGGCCCGGGAAGTTCTGAAGAACAAGCTCGTCACCAACGTTGTCATGCTAGGTGCGTTCACTGCAATTTCCAAGGTCGTCAGTCCAGACGCGATGCGTAACGCTATCGCTAAAGCGTTTCCACGCTTTGTGGAGCTCAACCGCCGAGCCTTCGATGAGGGTCTAAGGCTTGGTCAGGAGGCATTAGAACAGGAGAAATCATAGGAGTTTGTAACCAATATGGCGGAATCACATCAACCAAAAATCGGCGTTTTCATCTGTCACTGTGGATCTAACATCGCAGGAGTCATTGATATCCCTAAGCTACTCGAATATACCAAGACATTACCCCATGTCGTAATGGCAACGGATTATCGTTTTATGTGTAGTGACCCTGGTCAGGATCTCATTCGTGAGAAAATCCGGGAAGCGGGATTGAATCGTGTTGTTGTCGCTGCCTGCAGTCCAACTCTACATGAGACAACCTTTCGCCGCGTTTTAAACAGCATGGGCGTGAACATATATTATTTCGATATGGCTAACATCCGTGAACACTGCTCATGGGTCCATACAAGCGAAGAAGAAGCCGCCCTTGAGAAAGCCAAAGACCTTGTTCGGATGGCGGTGGCTCGCGCGGCAGAACTGGAACCCCTCGAACAGAAAGAATCAGAAGTTAAGCCAAGCGTCCTCATAGTCGGCGCAGGTATCTCAGGCATTCAAGCCGCCCTTGACATCGCTGACGCGGGTTACAAAGTGTATCTCGTTGAGAAGGAACCTAGCATCGGCGGGCACATGGCAAGACTCGACAAGACCTTCCCAACCCTCGACTGCAGCTCATGTATCTTGACTCCAAAAATGAGTCTGGTTGGTCAGCACCCGAATATTGAGCTTCTTACCTGTAGCGAGGTGCAGGAAGTATCAGGATTTGTGGGGAACTTTACCGTGAAAGTAGAACGAAGACCAAAGTATGTCATCGAAGACAAATGCACAGCATGCGATGATTGTGTGGAGGTATGTCCGGTCAACGTGCCTGACGAGTTTAATGCTGGACTCAGCTGGCGGAAAGCCATCTACATCCCATTCGCTCAAGCTGTTCCAAACGCCTACGTCATAGATACCGAGCACTGCCTTGGTATGACCCCGATCGCGTGCGGCAAATGTAAAGAGAAATGCGAAGCAGAAGCTATCGACTATGAAATGGAAACAGAAATTCTAGAGCTTGAAGTGGGCGCTATCATCGTAGCCACCGGCTTCGAATTATTCGATGGTCGACGTATTCCCGAATATGGTTATGGCCTGTATCCCGATGTTACAACAAACTTGGAGATGGAGCGGATGCTCAGTGCCGCAGGTCCCACGGAAGGCAAGGTAGTTCGTCCTTCCACGCTGGAAAAGCCCAAGCGTATAGCCTATGTGCAGTGCGTCGGCTCTCGCAGCGAGCGGTACAACCCCTACTGTTCCAGAATTTGTTGCATGGCATCTCTTAAACAAGCACGCCAGATCAGGGAAAAATACCCTGACATCGAAGTTACTATCTTCTATATCGATATGCGCGCCTTTGGAAAAGGGTATGAAGAGTTCTACGAATCAAGTGCACGGGATTATGGAGTCAGTTTCGTGAGAGGTCGTGTCTCCGAAATCCGTCACTCCTTCGAATCAGATAAACTAGTAGTACGTGCAGAGGATACACTACTGGCTCAGCCCATCGAGATGGAAGTTGATATGGTAGTACTGTCCTGCGGGCTGGAAGTATTCAGTGATGCCGAGAAACTAACTCGCGCACTAGGAATCCAGCGCAGCGCTGACGGCTTCCTCCTAGAAGCCCATCCTAAGCTACGACCAGTTGATACACTCACCGATGGTATTTTCATCTGCGGGGCAGCCCAAGGGCCCAAAGACATTCCTGACGCCGTCGCACAGGCAAAGGGCGCAGCTGCAAGCGCTCTTGCGATGCTATCCGCAGGCAAAGTCATATTGCAGCCCTATTCCGCTATTGTTGACGAAGATCTCTGCGCTGGTTGCGGTTGCTGTGAAGCCTCATGTCCTTACAGCGCTGTAAAAGTCGTTGACAACCGCGCTCAAGTAACCGAAGAGTCCTGCAAAGGATGCGGTACATGTGCTGCAGCCTGTCCTAATAACGCCATATCAATGCAACACTTCACAATTGAGCAAATACTGGCTCAACTAGAAGCCCTCTTCCAGGAGGCAAAATAAACATGGGTAAATCCTTCGAACCGAAAATTGTGGCTTTTTGCTGCCGCTGGTGTAGTTACGCAGGAGCTGATGCTGCGGGAACTAGTAGAATGCAGTACCCTCCCAACGCTAGGGTTATCCGGGTGAACTGCAGCGGCCGCGTAGATCCTGTTTTCGTTCTACGGGCACTGAAACTCAAAGCGGACGGCGTCCTTATTGCAGGCTGTCACCCCGGTGACTGCCATTACCTAACGGGCAACTACCAAACAGCTAGGCGCGTCGCACTCTTGAAGGAGTATCTCAAGGCGATGAACTTAGAACCAGAACGACTTCGACTTGAGTACGTGAGCGCCGCTGAGGGCGCCAAGTTCGCAGAGACCATGAAGCAGTTCGTTGCCGAGATTAAGGCTTTAGGGCCTAATCCGCTTTCCAATGGAGGACCTGACTAAAATGATGTCATTAGTAAAAGAGCTAAAGATTTTAGGGTCCAATGGAGGACCTGAGTAAAATGACAAAGCCAAGTCTCGCTGTAGAAACCCTGAGTATCTGCTCGGGGTGCGAAATAGCAATTCTAGACCTCCACGACGCCCTCCCCGGTGTACTCGAAGCAATCGACCTCAAGTATATCCAGGTTTTGATGGATTTCCGTGAACCACCCAAAGAAGGAGTCACCGTAGGTTTTGTCTCAGGCGCAGTACGCAACGAAGAACAAGTGGAACTCCTCCACAAGATGCGTGAACGCTCCACGGTTCTTGTAGCCTTCGGAGCCTGCGCAGCCTTTGGTGGCGTCCCCGGCTTGGCTAACCTCCACACTAAGGAGGAACTCTTGAAGGAAGTTTACATCGACACCAAGAGCACTGTCAACCCAGAGGGAATTATCCCCCATAAAGTCGTCCCTCCACTGCTACCGGAAGTACATCCCATTAGCGACTATGTTAAAGTCGATTATGTACTCCCTGGGTGTCCGCCACCTCCAAAACTCATCGCCGAACTCGTCACTTGTCTGCTTGAGGGCAGGGAATTCAAGCTCGCGCCCAAGACCGTCTGCGACGAATGCTCCCTCCCTAAAGAAGAGAAGAACGTCACCCACTTTTACCGGTGGGGTACACGACCTGTCAATCCCGAACGGTGCATCCTCGAACAAGGCTTCCAATGCTTGGGGCCCGTGACACAGGGCGGCTGTGAAGCTCGCTGCCCCACCGCCCTTACTGGTTGCCGGGGGTGTTTCGGACCCACCGAGGCGGTCACTGATCAGGCTGCCAAGATGATTGGAGCCATAGGCTCGATCACAACGAAAGACTTCAAGGTAGCTTCACCCGACCAGACCGCTAAGGAAATCCCTGACATCGTCGGCACCTACCTCCGATTCACCTTAGCAAGCTCCATCTTCAAGAAAGCCATCAACCAAACAAGCACAAAAGCTAAACAAAAAGAAGCTGCAAAAACATGACCGACAAAAGCAGAACCATCAAAATCGCCCCCGTGACTCGTGTAGAAGGCCACGGCGCAATCACCATAAAACTCGACGCAAAAGGCGAGGTCGTCGACGCACACTTCCATGTTATGGACGTTCGTGGGTTTGAAAAATTCATGACTGGCAGACCTGTCGAGGAGGTCCAGCGTATCGCCACTCGAATGTGTGGCATCTGCCCTGTAAGTCATCATCTTGCTTCTGCTCATGCTGCTGATGCCCTTTACAAACTCGACCCACCGCGACCCGCCAAGCTCCTCCGTGAACTCATGCATATGGGCCAGATTTTACATAGCCATGTTCTCCACTTCTTTTATCTAGCAGCACCAGATTTTCTTCTTCCTGATACAGGTCCTGAAACCCGTCATATAGTGACACTACTCAAACAGAATCCTGAACTAGTCAAAAGGGTCATCCGCCTTCGCCAAATCGGTCAAAATCTCATCGAGGCAATTGGCGGTAGGGCAATTCATCCGGTCACTGCCCAACCTGGAGGCATGTCAAAACCCCTCAAGGAAGAGGTTCGCGACGACCTCCTCAAACAGGTGCAAGAGGGACACGAACTCACCAACAAGCTTCTCCCAGTGGTGGCTCCTCTTCTAGGAAAAGTCGAAATCCTAGATGAACTCCAGTCAGGTTATCTTGGTCTCGTTAACAAAGGCAACCTCGAACTCTACAATGGTCCCCTCCGATTAGTGGATCACGACGGTAAGCGCCTCGAAGAATTCCCTGTTAAAGACTACTTGAAACACATAGGTGAACACGTCACAGACTACTCCTACCTAAAGTTCCCCTTCTACCGACCCCGCGGCTGGCCTGGTGGAATGTACCGAGTCGGCCCCCTCGCTCGCCTCAATGTCGCCGACTCAATCACTACACCTCTAGCCCGCGAAGAGCTGGAGAAGATGCGCGCCCAATTCGGCAAGACCATGAACCACACCTTCCTCTATCATTGGGCCCGTTTAGTCGAATGCCTTTACTCCATCGAACGTGCTACCCAACTCCTCAACGACAGCGACATCACCTCCGATAACATCATGCAAGAATTCGAAATCCGAGGAGGCCAAGGCGTCGGCGTAATCGAAGCCCCCCGCGGAACCCTCATCCACCACTACACGGCAAACGACGACGGCATCATCACCAACGTCAACCTTATCGTATCGACTGTAGGCAACAATGGCGGCATGGACGCCGGAGTACTCACAATGGCTAGACGATTGATTAAAAACGGTGTAGTTAATCCAATCATTCAAAGTAACATCGAAATGATAATAAGAGCTTATGACCCATGTCTTTCGTGTGCTGTTCACTCAGTGAATGGACAGATGGCGATGCGAGTTGAAGTTCTGAATCATCTTGGTAAAACAGTGCAGATTATACAGAATTTCGAGTAGATTACAAAGACTAATTCGCGAATATTCTTTGGTAGCGGGATGTTCCTTAGTGTAACAGACCTTCATCCTCAAGTTGGCTGTGAATATCTTGGAACTCTCTTCTGGTGTTTAGCCATTTTAATACTGCTTCACGCTTAGCGCCTGATGATGGAGGTGCAAGGATTGCCCAGCGTACAGCGTCTTCCTGAAGATGAGTCTTGGCTTTCCAGATTGTAGAAACTCGACCAGTCTCGTGTAAATGAATCTCTTTTGGTGTTTTAGAGATGCTGATGTCTAGGCTTTCGCATAGCAGGATTTCAGATTCGAAGAGGTGACATGGGTTCTGTTGGATAACTTGAATCAGTTCTTCAGCAGTTTGTTTTATCTTCGTGATCTT
>CBDVBC010000088.1:0-6483 GCA_965372125.1 Candidatus Hermodarchaeota archaeon
AGGAGAATTTGGGAAAAAATGATTCTCGAATACACTCGTCTGCAGTAATCGCGGCAACGGTCAAGCTGGGAGCAGAAAACATAGTGGAGCCTCACGCATCTTTGTTCGAATCAGTAAGAACAGGAAAACATTGCTTCATTGGCGCAGGAAGCCGTTTACACGGGCCCATAGAAATGGGCGACAATGTTTTCATTGGGGGGTTTGTATCAATAGGATTTCCTACACAATCACAAATTGTCGCATTTCAAACCGGAAAGACGAAATATCCGCGAGGTACATCCAAGCCGACAGTGATTGGAGATAACTGCATTATTCGCACAGGAACAGTGATTTACACGGATGTTAGGTTAGGGAGTCATGTACGAACTGGGCACAATGTAATAATCCGTGAGGAAGTGACTGTTGGAGACCATTCGCTAATAGGAACTGGAGTCATAATAGATGGAAAAACATCGGTCGGGAGTAAAGTATCTATTCAAAGTGGAGCATACATCCCTTGGAAGACAACTATTGAAGATCATGTTTTCCTTGGCCCCAATTGCATTCTCACAAATGACAAATATGTGATGCGCACCCCATATGAACTAAAGGGCCCTATTATCCGGAGAGGAGCAAGTGTAGGTGCTGGAGCCATCATCATGCCAGGTGTAGAGCTTGGTGAAGAAGCAGTGATTGGAGCAGGGAGTGTAGTAACTCGTGATGTTTCTCCTAAGACAATTGTCTTTGGTGTACCTGCAAAGACTAAAACCAAGATTCCTAAAGAGTGGAAGATTCCAATGAAATAACTTAATTCTCTTGGAAAATTTTTGCGCTGAAAAAAAAGGGAAATAAGTGCTAAGAGAATGCTTAAATATGTAGACGGAGTCGAAAAGTCGAAGCCCTAAATAGGTGTGGGTTTACTGTGAAAAAAAGGGCCATACTCCTACTCGTGTTTGTATGCACGTCAATGTTGTTCATGCTTTCTCCTGCTCGCGCTGAACAGCCGGAATTAATTGCAGATGATGTCCAGCGAAGCATTCACTTGCTAGAATACGGATTAGTCATAACTAATGATACATTCACGGTTACTAATATTGGTCAAGACGTTGTATTTCATGTATGGGCTGCAATTCCTCTTGAACTAGAGGAACATGTGCAGTTCTTCCAAGCTGAAACTGAGGACGGTGCAGTTCTTTTATCGCAGCGCGTCCCTCTGATTGGTACCAATTCTACCGGTTGGAAGGTGTACATACCTGAACCAATTATGCCTGGCACGAGCTTCACATACAAAACTGTGATGGTGTTTGAGGGACTAACTACATTGAATGCGGAAGGCATCAAATGTAATATTTCACCAGTCCCTACGAGCCCTTATTTCATCAGTAGTTGTGATGCGTCATTCACTCATTACATAGGTGTTTCATCACCCTCAGAGAGTTCAGTTACATCCACAAATGTTAATCCCTATTCGTATCAACCCACCAATATTTCCTTAGACATTGACGTTGGTAGAGGTATTCCCTTAATCTCGTACATTCAACTCGAACGTCAATTCACGATAGATCCTTGGGGCTATTTACAGGTTATAGAAACTCACAGGTTGCAGTTAGATAGCATTAATCCCTACAATGATTGGAGAACCATTTCAACGACTTTACCCCAGGGAAGTGAGTTTATCAAAGCCTATGATAGCATCTCCAACCTATCAACAATAATAACACACTTGGGAAACCAAACTCAACGAACTTCAATTAACGTTCAGCTGCAATATCGCCCTGAATTGAGTGATATTTACCAATTCTTCATAGAATATCGGTGCCCACTTGATTATTACCAAACCATTGCCCAGAACAGGTTTTTCCTGAGCATCAATCCATATTTTGGACACCCATGGATTATCCGTCACCAAATAACAGAGTTTGTGCTCCCGGCCGAAACCCGCCTGTTAACTCTTCCTGCAGGAGCTGAGATTACAACATCAATGTCTGGGCAATACCTTGTGAAGTTTCACGACTACAATGTTTCTCGTTTTCAAAAAGCTGAATACGTTTTTAGCTTTGTATACCCAGCTCAACTAGCCTACCAACGCCCTATGATTTTTGCGCTAGTATTGAGTGTAATTTGTTTAGCATATGTAGCCGCACGACGAGTGCCAATATTCCGAGAGGAGGAAATAATAACCGTCAGAGCTGCGATTGATTCGACTCTACTAAGCGATTTCTGCGCTTTGTATGGCGAAAAAATTGCATTACTACTTCAAACCGAGCGTTTAGAGCGAAGCATGCTTACACATAAGATTTCAAAACCGCGGTATAGAAAAGAACGGAAACTCTTTGAACGGAAGTTACGTTCATTAGAAAGGGATTTACAAGGAAGAGCGCGTCCACTAATCGAAGCTGGTGGGAAATATGAGTCTAGTATTCGCCAACTAGAATTACTTGAAGCTGAAAGAGTGAGTAGTATTGAGGCGCTTCGCGCATTGGAACAGCGTTATAAGCAGAAACGCGTCACTCCTGCAGTTTACCAGAAACTCCGAGCAGATCTTGAAAAAAGACGGGATAAAGCAAATTCAGGTATGGATAGAGTATTAATCGATTTACGTGAAGAAATAACAACCTCGTAAAGGGGTCTAGTGTTCTTTCGCCGAAAAATTCAAGAACCCGCAGTCAATTTTGTCTAAGCTAGAGCCCGGTAGTGTAGACCTGCTTCTTTCCGCAGGCACAGTGGTCAAAAAGATTCGAGCCCTTCTTCGGCTTGACGATTCATCCGGGGCTTTGGAGCCTGTAGCAACTAGTGCTACAGCGAAGTCACCCCGGGACCGCGGTTCGAATCCGCGCCGGGCTACCACTCCTTATCTTAAAAGGAAATTATAGGTGGGAGAAATACTCTAGATGATGTAGTACTTACTGCTTCAGCGAGTTCCCCGTCGATAACTTGGTCGAACCTTGTCTTTCGTTTCCTCTTTGCGTTTATCGATTACTCCCTTTTCGATAAGGTAGTCAACTGCTTTATCTAGATCTGCCCGGACCATTTGTAATTGACCAGAGATTTCCCCGCGCGTTAATTTCTGTTCATAAAGGTCAGTAATTTTATCAAGGAGTTTTTCACCCAAGTAGACATATTTTCCTTGAGATATAACAAGTAGACCTGAAAGTTTCCGGACCTTAGAACTAGCCATCCGTTTAAGTTCGACCTCAATTCTTGCTGGTGTCGTATCAAGTTTTTTTGCTAATTCTATAAGAGTTATCTGTTCAGTATCTAAAAGCTGACTTTGTAATCGTTTACGAAAGTCACGCCGCCGCCGAACTACTGCTAGGATTATGATACCAACTATAGACAGTAGTAGAATCGTAATACTCCAGTTCATGAGAGGGTTGATTGAAAAATACGTTAGTATTCCAATCTTAATAGCTATAGCATTCTGGAATTGAAAAAAGAAGAAGTCAACTAGGAGTAGGACCACTGCTACACTAATTACAGCGATAATACATTTAGATAACGTAGATTGTAAAGGCATAGATGATTACCTCGACTCTGTAAATAGAACTAGCCTATATAGCTGGCTCGTTCAGTTTCAGGGCGTGTTTCTTGGCGCTCTCTTTGATTTTGAAGATGATCCCTTACTTGTAAGAAAATAGTCTTCATTTCTTCGATTTTCTTTTCTAGCATAGAGACATCAGCACCAATTTGAAAACGGTTGTTAAGTACCTCAACAACTAGTTTTGAAGCGCGAGGATCAAGGCGGAGAAGCGGCACGGTTTCAGCGAGGAGACAGGCACCTTCGATACCATACTTCAACTTTACCCACGCCGGAATAACTCCATTAGCACCGTTAATAACACTATCAGTCAGTGGAACAACTTGATCAAGTTCTGTAAAAAATTCTTGGAAATCACGGCTTGTAGCTGAAACAAGAACACGAGGGTTTTCAGGAAATTCTCCTGGAACATAGGCTCCAGTGGCAATAACCTTTCCCACATTGAGTGATTTGAGTGCATCAGCTATTTTATCTGAATATTCGTAGATACCCCGTGACGTCGATGGTTGAAAGTCGCCAGAAACAAGAAGAATGTCATGTTCTTGATCAATTCGCTTGCAAAGATAAACAAGACATTCAGGTACCTTCATCATACCATCCTTATCAACCACTACTTGGGGAGGAAAGTCATCAGACAATATTCGGAGAATTGGCTCGGCTTTAAGACTAAGAATAAGAACCTCTAGAGCAAGTTTACCAACACTTGCGATACCTGGCATACCCACAAACGCAATGGGAGAGTTTAATTCGGAGACCTTCTTGAGCTGGTATATTTCAATCATAATTGGACCCTGCAGGACAATAACGCATCAGGTGGAGTAGATTTAAGTTTTATGTCAATAACGTGTTAACAAAAGTAGGCCACGCTCTGAAAGAACAAATCTATTCCTGATAACTTTTTGCGAACGGAGTGCGTTTCTTTATCATATGCTGAAGCAAACTGAATATATGGTCGCGTGCAAGAGGCGTTATTTGAAAGTAGTCATCAGTAATTCTTCCGATTGTGGCCCTTAATCGTTCAGGTACTACAAAGATGACATCATGAGTCCTAGCATAATCTTCAGCTATAAAGCGGAGCTGCTCTTTGTCACCGTCGAAAAACATGACAACAAGACAAAGTTGGGGGAGGAAAAAGAGGCGTTGCGATGTTTCCTCATATTTTATTTTTAACTCGTCTAAAATCCCTTTAAGGATGTGCGAGAAATAGGTGCTTAGTGCCTCTGTTCTCTTAAAGAAATAGAGTACTTCACGACCACATAATTCACGGCTAACTCCTATCCTCTTGGCAATTGCCCTCGCCTTTTCTGGTGTTGTTTTTAGAAAGCGTGCGAGATAATGTTCTGTCCAGTAAGTCTTTATTGCGTTTCGGAGACTTGTGTGTAGACTTTGGTAATCAATAGAATCATTACTAATATCACCGGACGTTACATCGTGAACAGAAGTTCCCTGACGTTTCGTAAGCGAGCGGGTAAAAGAGGGAGGCTCAAATGATGAGAGAGTAGTTTCACGAGATTTTATTTTTTGTGCGAGGCTAGAACATGATTTACTCCCAATCACTAAATCACGCCAGTTCTCTAGCGAGTCTAATAATCGCTGTATATTTTCATACGACAATTCCTGTACCGATACAACATGTTCTATGTTGGGAATATCAATACCATCTTTTAAGAGTTCAGAAATAGCCCGCGTCACCCGAAGCTTGTATTCCGGTACATTGTGGGTGAATATAGTCAGTCGCATACTGAGAGGTGTTCGTATTTCTAGAATCCATCTTATTGTATTTTCTTCTAGTAATTCTTCTGATATCATCACAAGTTCACGTGCTTCGGTGATGAACACCTCTCCTATTCTACACCCGAAGGCATTATGAGAAACAACATACTTCAAGTCACGTTGGCTCAAGCCTTCAAGTAGGAACTCTAAAAAATCTTTAATCGAAAGAACTGATTTCATAAACTCTCAAAAGATTGTGTTTGGAAGAGAGTACATAAAGACCAAAATTAGGTTCCTAAAAAACATCATGGAGAAATTATTTACTTTGGAATACAAACTCGCTGTTCTCTACTTTGCTGAGAGGGGTTCACTGATCTAAGAAATATCCTTGAAAACATATGCACATTCCTCATAACGACGTCCTTCAATTATCGCTCCGGATTTTTGGCGTACAATCTGTCTTCCATCGAGGAGTTTCTTCATCTTCGAATTGGCTTCTTGAGAATCTGATTCAAATAACCATTTCAATGGTACATTAAGGAATAGAGGCCGAGCTGGTACAGTATGACGGGTTGCCTTCTGAATAAATAATTCTCCCCGAAGTGCAGCATCAACAACCTCTTGTTTTGTGAGAGAAGGAACTATCAAAATGAGATTTGGTTGATTCCGGAAGCTATCGAGGGCGTCAGGTTCTGTGCTATAACTTATACGAAATCCAACTTCTTTGGCAAGAGTCTCAATGCACGATATCTTATTATAAATTTCATTTGCTGTTATTGAACTCGAAGGGCGAACTGCATAACAGGTGGTCTTGCTAGCTATTGCAGAAAATGCTGCCCTGGTATTCACTAAACGCATAACTTCCGAAAAGCTAGCTGAGTTTAATGAGTAAGTGGATTTATGTTTAATGACCCTGATTAGCTCAGAGAGTGACTTGCCGCCTACGAATTTTCGGTACCAAGCATGTAACTCTATAGCCGGATTCTGATAATCTACTAAACATACAGGCGCTAGACGACAGCCAAGCTCGCGTAGAGCAGCAACCCGATGCATACCATCTAAAACGACTAATGTTCGCGAGTCGACAATCATCGGATGTCTTAATACTGCTTCAGTATGTATCTCTTGTTTTATTCTGTCTAGTGCAGCAGGAATTGTCAATTCATGGATTGATAAATCTTATATTGGTACGATTTTTATCTCCATCGTTAAGAGCGGAGTTTGGATATGCACTCCCATCAACAATGCCCCAT
>CBDVBC010000089.1:0-6466 GCA_965372125.1 Candidatus Hermodarchaeota archaeon
AGGTAGGGAGCAGGGTCTGGTGGTTCAAAGCCTGCATAGGTGCTTCTCGCATTTAGAGTTAAAGTGATGTCAATGACTTGAGTTGAATAGTAGGTACGAGACAATGTGATAGTTACTGTGTAGGTGCCAAGGCCTCGGGAGGTGGTGTTCAGCTCGATGATGTAGGTTCCATCGCCTAGGTCGTAGATGGTGTAATAGCCACCATCCCAGTTTGAGATAACTGTGGCGCTTAGGACGAAGCCGCCGTGGTCGATGTCAGTGTAATCGACTGTTATTGTTAGATTGTCGCCCCACTGGTGTGAGGGGACATAAGCAGGGTCTACACTGTAGCCTGTGATGATGTTACGGATGACTATCGTCACGCTAACAGAAGCGTTGGCGTAGTGGTCGCGGTAGATTACGAAGTGGACAGTGTAGGTTCCGATTCCCTTGCAGGTGGTGTTGAGCTCCATCTGGTATGATCCATTGATGTACCAGCTGAATTCGTAGTAGCCAGAGTTCCAGTCTGTGTCTATGTCGGCGAGGGTTATGTTGCCGCCGTGGTCGAGGTCCAAGTACACTAGAGTGAAGGTTATGTTGTCACCCCAGGGGTGAGAGCCAACATATACTGGGTCAACTGTGTAGCCGGGTTGTATTTCACGGATTATGAAGCCCTGGATTGTCATTCCAGTGTTGTAGTGGTTTTTGTTTGCGTAGATGTGGAGTGTGTAGCTGCCTTCGTTTCTGCTGGCAGTGTTGATTGTTAGTATGTAGGTGTTGTCTGTGGCGTTGTAAGTGTAGCTCCAGTAGAATGTGTCCCAATCACAGGTGATAACAGCACCGATTATTGGTATGTAACCGTGTTCCGTGTCGTTGTAGGTTAGGACAATAGTCAAGGTGTCGCCCCAAGGTACTGAGGTGCCTGGGTCCATTGAAACGATGTAGAGGGCTGATAATATGTCTCGGACTTGGAAGGAAACTATTGTTGTAGCATTCTCGTAGTGAGTTAAGGAAAATTCGAAGGATACAAGGAAGTTATGTGTGCCTGACGCTACCTTTAGCGTGCTCAGGAGAACGGTGTAGGAGCCATCGCTGTTGTCGGTTACCCAGTAGTCAACGCCTTGAATACCGTCTTGCCATGTGAAGGAGATAGTGGCTCCGTCAATTCCTGCGTAGTTATGGTCAGTGTCGTTGAAATAGAGTATGATGCTGACGGTGTCGCCCCAAGCTACGGAGGCGGGATCAGCTGAACCGTAGCTCTGTGTGTACAATTCCCTGATCGTGATTTCGAAGTACTGGCTCTGACTGGTGTGGTTAGTGCGAGTGAAGCCTATCGTTACATAGTAGGTGGTTTCTGTGAGGTTACCAAAGAAGGTCGTTGTGTAGCTTCCGTTATTATGATCTTCTATGGTGTAGTAACCTGCTACGTATCCTGTAATGGTACAAGCCACTTCCCCTGTAGCATTATCAAGAGGAACTGGTGATACAGGAACACTGTCTTGGTAGGTGAAGGTTATGGCGAAATCGTCGTCGTAGGGTATTGTTTTGGTTGAGCCTGCCACATCCTTGGTTAGTTGCGTTGCACGAGCTGCAACAACGAGTCGAATCCTTATTGTCTGAGTTGCATGTTCAGATCTTGTAGTATTTACATAGAGATCTGTTGAGCCAATCCCGACAGTCGTTGTATTCAAGGAATAGTAATAGTATCCTCCGCCACTATTCGACATAGCGAATAAATCTGTGCCAATTGTGAGATTTGCAGTTCCATCGCCGATGCCTTGCCCAGTCGATTCATTAGTGTAGTACACTGTTATGTTGAGCAGTTCCCTCCAGTAGACATTGACTTCGTAGCCATCTGTGGAGTTGTCGTATTGGGTCCAGCCATCGCCAGTACCCGTTGGAGGATAGGTTACCGTGGTGCGGATTGCATCAAGCTCTGTCTGAAACTGTACAATCCAGATTATTATGGTAAAGTTCTGCTGCTCATAGTCCCACGTGGAAGGATTGGTAACAGTCATTGTACTCTCGTATTTCACCCTACTATAACCAGAATAGACATTCCCGACTGTGTCGTTTTTCTCGTATAACGTTGGATCAACCGAGTCAGGAATGAAACTACCAGTTGAAACTATGCCCTCAAAGCCGCTTCCCGTGTCAGTGTAGTAATTATATTTGACTTCGGTGTTTATCCATATTGATTCGTTCTGGATATAATCGGCCTGATAGGGATCGTAGAACCGGACTTGGCTGCAGTACCCTGCTACAACCGTCGTTTCGGCTTCATAGTTCTCTCCAACCTTTTGGGTGGGTTTGACCATGATTAAATCTAAGTCGTTGACGAGATTGATTGTGTAGGAGAGGTGTGTCCCTTCCGAGTAGCTAACGTTGACATAGCCATATCCAAAGATTTCCACTTGGAATTGGGCGGTGCGGTCAGGAGTCATGAGATCTGTCGAGAAGGTTGTTGAGTAGGCGCCCATGTCGTTTCCAGCTAATACAACGTATTGGGTTTGTGAGTAGCGATCGATAAACCGGATTCGTGCTAGCGAAGCATCGGTGATGTTCACGTTGTTGTCATCGTTCTCCCAAGTGACGTTTACTAGTATCGTGTCTCCCCAGATTACTCGCTTGCCATCGTTAGGTGCTATCTTTGTACCGGTGGTCTCGATGGCTGCGGTCACGGCTTTTTCACGCATACCTGATTGAGTGGTTGTGTTAAAGGAGACTGTTATTAGCCAGTCGCTCCCCGCGGTTCTTTCGGCAACACTCGCGTTCACAAGTTGAGGTATCTGCCAGACGCCCGCAACCAAGCTATTGCTA
The DNA here is from genome assembly GCA_965372125.1 of Candidatus Hermodarchaeota archaeon. GTDB lineage: Archaea > Asgardarchaeota > Hermodarchaeia > Hermodarchaeales > Hermodarchaeaceae > YT-063. Next base: position 2,800 of record CBDVBC010000089.1, read on the forward strand.
TATGTGTCGAATACTGGGGTTGCATTGCTCTGCCAAAGGGCTCTGTTCGGGTAGAAGACCGAAACATTGGCATATTTTGTCTCTGCACCAATGTCACTTAGACGGACTAAGACTCGCATCCAGTCATTTCTGATATAGTAGTCACCTGTTGAGAGGTTAGTCCACGGCCCTATCGCTGAAGAACTCTTCTGCGGAATAATCTCTAAGATATAGTTGGTGCTAGAGGCGTATATTGAGAATGTTTCGCCAACTGATGGGACATCTTCATCCAATCTGACAAAGTAACTGGTCGTGTTGTACGTGTAGTCGGAGATCGCGTGTCCAGTATCGTTTCTTACCGATGTTAGAGTCCAAGCAGTGTCCAGAAATATACCATAGCAGTAGCCGGTGTATTCTATTGGCGTTGCCGGTGGGCGACCTGCAGGAATGGTGTAGTTGATTTGCCACGTGGGGTCATCATCCACTGGAGCAACAAAGGCAGAGGTCGCTGCATCAGCGTTCAGGCTTTTCACATACATGGTGTTGTTGTAGTGAAATCTGATGCTTGTGTCGTTTGTGGTAAATTCGAAGAGTTGGTCGGTGCTCCAACAGTTGCTGATTGGGGCCTCCGTTTCGTTGGCAGGGTCAGCAAAGAAGTTGACATGTCCCCAGTTGAGGATTCCGTCTGATACAGCAGTGCCGTTGAGAGCTAGCTCCACTTCACTTGGCTTACAATCGGTTTGAACGACATACTCGAAATTATCAAATCGAAGATCCCCACTAACAACACCGTTATCGTGAGCTTTCTCGATTTCAATTCGTAGAAGAATTGGTCCTTCGAGTTCAACATCCGTGGTGAGGACTTGAGGTAACCACGTATCAACTGCAGGAGAGGGATCTACCTCCGAATAATCAACTTCCCACATCCCTAGAAGATAGGCGGGATTGTCCGCAGTAGGGCTATAAACTCTGACCCTGATGATGATTTTACCTGACAGGGAGTCGGAGTAATAGATATCAAAATTTAGAGAGCAGCTACTGGGTTCCAAGCTGGGCAATAAATAGAACCAATTGTCTACATAGGTCCTCTTTCCCCAACGAATTGGGCTACCCTTCATGTCAAACCTAAGGGCTTCACCTGGGTTACCGACACTGTCGTTGTAGACAGTGATTCCCATCTCATTTTGAGTTAGAGTCCAATTGGTGCCCGGTTCTGAGCCATCTTCAAAGTCGCCGTTAGGCACTGGGTCCGTGGTGCGGCCAAGGTTGGACACTTTGGTTTCCATTAGATACCCACTGTATCCTGCTGGATACTGGGTACTGCTGAATGTGAATGAGGTTTCGTTGTCACCATCTGTGTAGATTGCGCTCATGTTTTTCGCGAATTCGTACACATCGAAGGTGATTCCAGACCCTTCGTGGGGCGAGTTGGGCGCGGGTAGACCACGCGTCAACCCCTGTCCACTTGGGGCTGGTGACCCCATGCACATCACAATGCTTAGTAAGAATATTATTGTTAGGATTTTTGTGGTGTTTCGCATGTAGAGTCCACCATGATGGAGAATTCTAGTCTTTCCCCATCTAGTCTATCATGTAGAGTAATATTCCAAGCACATAATCACTTTATATACATATCCTGAAGACATTATCTATTCTAATGCTTACAAGATTGACGAAACCTAGCGCGAAGAAAGGCGCTAATTTTTATATCTTCTACTTGCTACTTTTTCTTTACCGGTCTACAATTTTTGGTTTGCGTTTCTCGATGAAGGCTTTTACACCTTCTTTACCATCCTCTGAGGCGAAGGTCTCTCCGAAATATCGCGCCTCCAGTTTTAGCCCCTCCTCTAATGGTAGGTACAGGGCTTGTTTCATCGCCATCTTTGCTAGTTTAACAGCGACGAGGCCGTGGGAGGCGATGCGTTGAGCCAGTTCTTTCGCTGTGGGAAGGAGCTGGTCAGGGGGAACCACCTTGTAGCAGAGGGTGCCCATCTCCGAGGCGGGAACAATCTCGCCCGTTAGTATCAGTTCTCGGGCACGTTGTGGGTCCATCCAGCGGAGAAGGCGTTGGGTGCCACCCCAACCAGGTATGATGCCGAGTTTGATCTCGGTTTGACCGAATTTTGCTTTTTCTGAGGCTATTATAAAATCGCAGGCCTGGGAGATTTCCATGCCGCCTCCAAGGCAGTAACCGTTAACTGCTACGATTATGACCTTGCTAAGCTGCTCAATAAAGAGGGTGAATTCCTGCCCCTTGCGGGCAAGCTTCTCAGCGGTCTTTGCGTCAAGACCTGTGAATTGTTTGATGTCAGCGCCGCCGATGAAGAATCGATCACCGGCACCAGTGAGGATGATGACCTTTGTGTCATCTTGGTCAAGCTCTGTAAACATCTCACGGAGAGTCTTGAAGATCTCAGTGTTGAGTGCGTTCGCAGGCGGGTTATTGATCGTGATTACTGCAACTTGATTTTCTTTCTCCAGTTCAACAAGAGGCATATTCTTCCTACTCCTGATTCAAGGTAAGGGTTAGCAAGTAAAGGTTCCTTTTACCAATTGTAAGCAATAAAGCACCAATGCTTTAGCCTGGTGATGAATTGCGCTGAGTTTAAAGAAGAGGCTACCTCATATAAATACAGAACCTTCAGCATCAAGCCCAGAATGATCAAACACCACACCAATCATCAAAACGTCAACAGGAGCAGCAAGCCCAATGAGCCTCTCCAAGAGCGAAACCATCAAAGCTACCCTAGCCGCCACAAAGGAGAGGCGAAAACACCAAACCTGCAGGGTCTTCCGGGTCAAGATAAGCCGATCCCACCTCAACCGGGAAACCACCCATCACCTACGAATGCTCTTTCTAGAAGCTAAGTGGCTCTACAATCACATCCTCGCCCAGCCCAACATATTCGACCTAGACTACAAATTTACAACGGTGACGGTGAAGGTCAAGGATAAGTTCGAGCCACGTCCACTACACCACCTCTCCTCCCAGATGAAACAAGCCCTACTGCAGAGAACCAGAGACAACATACGCGGGCTAGCCCAAACCAAAGCCAGGGGACACCAGGTGGGAGCCCTCAAGTTTAAAAGCCGAATTCGTTCCATCCCCCTCAAACAGTACGGCAACACCTACACCATCCTGGATGAGAAATATGTCAGGATCCAGGGCATCCGACAGAAACTCCGGGTCAACGGCTTAGACCAGCTCCCAGAAGGTGCAGAGTTTGCGAACGGGGTTTTACTGGAGCGCCACGGCGACTACTACCTCTCCATCACCACCTTCCAGCAAAGGGAGCCGAAACCGCCACCGCCCCTGAGGAGCGTAGGAGGCGATTTTGGTGTGGTGACACAGCTCACCCTCTCGGTGGGGATCGCCATACTGTATTCTGTGCCGCTTAGCCTCAAGAAGCGGCTCAGGCGGCTGCACCAGAGTCTTAGCCGGAGAAAGCGTTGGAGCAAGAACTGGCGCAAGACCCGGCACCAGCTGGAAAAGGCTTATGCCAAGCTCAACGATGTCAAAAGAGATGTCCGGAACAAGCTTGTCCACTTTTTGCGGACGAGGTTTCGGGTGGTGTGTTTTCAGGCGGAGAATCTCCGGGGGTGGCAAAGGCTCTGGGGAGCCAAGCTCCTATCAACCGCGCTGGGAGGGATAATACGTGCCCTTGAGGAGAGGGTGCATACTCCGGTG
>CBDVBC010000090.1:0-6439 GCA_965372125.1 Candidatus Hermodarchaeota archaeon
CAGTACGGTATCGCCACAGTTATCAAGATGATTGCTAGGGGGCAACTTCCCATCATTCCTGAAAATCTGAATGGACTGGTGCCGCTGGTGCACGTGGCGGATGTCGTGGGTGCTGCGCTCCACCTTGTCGATTACCCCAAGGCTGTAGGCGAGGTGTATAATGTTGTAGACGATTCCGTCTACCGTAAATACGACTTGTTTTCTTACATTGCACCCCTGCTAGAGGCTAAGATCTACCATACTAATCTCCCCTTATTTCCCCGTTTTCTCCTGAAGGCACTGGGTGCTTGGTCCGAGTGGAAGGCACGCCACATCACTCACAGTGAGCCGAAGGTGGAGAAGGCAACTATCGAGATGATGTACCAAAGTTACTGGTTCAGTAACGCTAAGCTCAAAGCCACAGGCTACCGTCTCCTCTACCCAGATTCTCGTGTAGGTTTAAAGGACACAATCGACTGGTACAAACTCCACAACTGGCTCTAGATGAACCTGACACTCAACTTCTCGGTTCTCCTAATCTGTATCTGTGCTCGCTGGAGTGGAATAATGAAGTAGTCAACCTCTTTTATTCCCATGCCCAGTGGCGTAGGATGGCTTGGGTTGGGCATACACGCTGACAGGCTCCGCATCCGATGCAGTCGCCTATGTTCTCTGCTGTGGTCTTCCCGTCTTGAACCACATACACTCCAACAGGGCACCAATTCTCGCATTCTGCCGCGCCCTTGCAGAGATCCAAGTCAATTTCGACCCATTTCTCATCCTTTTCCCATTTCTTAGTTTTTGTCATATCTCTTCACCAGATGATTTACCAACATTCCTTAGTCATCTGTATTCATCATCAAGCATCGCTCGATATCTTCCCTTAATAACCATATTAAGTTTCTAGTAGCAAACCATAGACCTGCCGTCTGTGCATGTACTTTTGTTTCTCTCTAGCGATATTTATATACGTTTTCATATAATGTATACACATGATAACTATCTCCGCGAGGATTGATGAGAAGCTAGTAGAAGAGATTGACAGAATCACGCGGAAGAGGGGAGTTGACAGATCAGCAGCAATACGGGAGCTGCTCAGTATCGGGCTACGGGAATACAGGCTAAGGGAAGCCCTTGAACTTGTGAGAGAGCGGAAGATTACTGTCTGGAAAGCAGCAGAACTCGCTGGGTTAACGTACCGGGAGATGCTGGGCAAACTCAGACTACACAATGTTCCCTTCCCAATCACCCAGGAGGAACTTGCCCGTGAAATCGAAGAAATCAGCCGTCAGTAACTCAGGACCGCTGATTCACCTAGCCCAGGCGAACCTCCTCAAGCTCCTTAGACTTTACAAGACAGTTATCCCTACTCAAGTAAAGGCTGAGGTTGTTGACATGGGGAAGGCAAAAGGGTTCAGCGACGCAGTCCTGGTGGAACAAGCGATAGAGCGAGGATTGTTGAGCGTGGTTGAAGTGGAGGTGCCTAGCAGAATCGCTGAAGCCGCAGAAGTCGCAGGACTACACGATGCAGAGATAGCAGTAGTTTATCATGCCTACAAGACTCATGCTGTTGCACTACTTGACGAAGATGCTGCAAGAGTTTTCGCGACGGGATTAGGCATCACAGTGAGAGGGAGTCTAGGTGTACTCGTCGAAGGAGTCAAAGAAGGTGTCATCTCCTACTCCGAAAGTATCCAGGGTCTTGATCGCCTGTCTGATATTATGTACCTTAGCTCAGATGTTTACAAGCTCATACTAAAAGTGCTAGAGGATTCGAAAGGTCTAGGAGAATGATGAAAACCGACTAGCTTATGAAGAGTGAACAAGGAAAGACTAGTTAGCGGCAGCTGGGGTTTTCAGCATGTACGAGCGGTACAAACCAATAAGGCGAGTTTTCGTAGACCGGGAATCCTATGTGAATTGGATGAGCGACGCCCTTAGCCGCTGCAAGGAAAAAAGTATAGTTCTCCACCTTAGAGGAATCGGTGGAATTGGGAAGACCTCACTGTTCGAACAGTGGAGAAGCCAAGTTGATAATACTATCTTACTAGACTGCAGAAGAGTTGTTAATCTCTTTGACCGTCTCGACGCCCTTGCCAAGGGCGCAACTTGGTTGGGTATACGGCTCCCACGCTTCGACCTCCTCTGGACAATTCGACTCCGCTTCGTCAAAGGCCTCCAACCCACCCAGGAAACAGGTCGAGGCTGGGCATTTGACCTAGCAAAAGCCCTCCCTTTTGTCGGAAGTATGGTGAACATCAGCAAAGCCATCCAAGTCGTAGGAGCCAAGTTACGCCCTCATCTCAAGCGACGGTTTGGAACAGTCGCGGAATGGCTGCAAACACATCTTGGCAAGAATTATGTGGAGAAAGTGTTGGAGATGCTCTGGAAGGATCCCCATCAAGCAGAGTTCCTCTTCGTGGACGCCCTTCTAGAAGACCTCAACGGACGAAAACAGCAACAGCAGCCACTCCTGATTTTGATAGATCACTTCGAAACCGTTGACAGTGAACAACGTCACTGGCAATATGGTGACCTAAAAATCAGTGAAGCAGAACTCTGGTATATTTTCCTTTCTTCCTTGGCGAACGCTGTTGGTGTCACCGCTAGCCGGAGAGCCCTGCCACCTAGCGTCAGAGCTGAAGTAGCGATTGAGGAGGTGGAGCTCACTGAATTGGATGAAGCCAGCAGCCGAGACTTGTTAAATGAGCGCGGAGTGTCACTGGAGCTGCACACCCAAATTGTAAGCATCAGTGGTGGGAATCCCTTCGTCCTCAACGCTATTTGCGATTTAGCGGAATGTTGCACGCTCACTAGGACGGATGTTGAAAGTCTGCGCGCCGACACTCTGGAGCAAGTACGCCTGAGGACGTGGCGGCGGCTCCTCAGCCTCGCAGAGGGATTGCTAGAATTCATTGACCGGGCAGGGATCATTCCCTTCTTCGATCAGAAAATCCTCAAAATTGCTGCACCTGGTCTAAGGACCGACCACTGGGTTCGACTCACACGCTTGAGCTTTGTGCAGGATCGAGGAGATGGATATTGGGAATTACACGCACTAGCTCGTGACCTTGTACTTGCGGAATTAGGTGATCATCTACCCACACTAGCGAATGAGGTAGCCAATCGCCTTGAAGAGGCAAGCGCTGAGCTATCAGATTACCGACTTTTAGGCTTAGCATTAACCGCACGGGAATTAGCTGACCCAACAACCGCCTCTACTCAAGCCAGAGAAATTGGAAATGATTTGTTATTTCGTAGTCGTGAACCTGATGCCCTAACCATGATTCAGTTCATCAGATTCACATCTGATGAGGGTCGTGCGATGCAGTTACGGATAAGTGCAGTGATTTACCATGCATTAAACCGGGTCATAGAGGCCGAAAAGGAATTTCAAGAATGTATTCAGCTCTACCGTGATCTCGCTAGTCAGAAACCAGACGTTTACCTGCCTGAAATTGTATATCCCCTGACTAACCTATCCCTTCTACTCATTAATATGGGGAGATCCTCTGAAGCGGAGGTCGCATTGCGAGAAGCAGTTCAATTGAGTAAAGAATTTGTGACAAAGACAAATAGCGAAGCCGCCCGAGAAGCCCTTGCATATTCGCTTAGACACTTCGCCGATTTCCTCGCTAGTACAGGAAAATTTCCAGAGGCAGAGCAGACATACAAGAGGGTGATTGAGCTCTACAAAGGTTTGGCAAGCGATGCACCTACCTCAGTAAGTAAAGCGTATATGCATCTCTCCCTAGCCCGTATTAGCTTACAATCGGGCAAACCAGATGAGGCAGAGGAACTACACTATAAGGCATTAGAACTCTTCAACCAGTTCAAGACAGAACCGAGCATTGAACAAGGAGGGGGGATGTTTTGCTTAGGTGGTCTGACTTTACTCTTCTTCCTGACCGGCAGAGTAGAGGATGCCGAAGAGACAGGCCGGGAAGTGATCCGACTTGCCAAAAACCTAGCCAAGGAAACTCCACATATTCACAAGGTATCACTAGGCAATTCCTTCAACATCTACGGAATTCTACACCGCCAGACTAGCCAGTTCGCAGGAGCGGCAGTAGAACTTCAAGAAGCGCTTAAAATCTTCCGTGAACTGGCTGAAAACACCCCAGATGTCTATGCGCAACGGGTTGCACAAGCACTCAACAATATAGCAATCCTGCTCCGTCAGACCAACCAACCAGAGAACGCAGAGGCTACTTACCAAGAAGCACTGGACCTTCACCGCCAGCTTGTTGATAAGTCTCCAGACTTGTTTCACCGCCAATTCGCTGCGAACCTTACAAATTATGGTGTGCTCCTACGGCAAACGGGAAGGCTCTCAGAGGCTGAAGATGTACTTCGCGAGGCTCTAGCAATCCGCAGAAAGCTGGCTTCCCAAGCACCAGAGTACCACCTAATAGGGGTTGCCACATCACTGAATAATCTAGGCGTAGTACTGGCTGCAGCTGGGAAGCTCTCTGAAGCACAGACAATCTTACAGGAAACACTTCGGCTTTGCAGGATATTAGCTGCTAAAGCCCCAAGCCTTTACCAAGGGAACCTTACTTCAATCCTGAATAATATAGGAATCCTTTACAAGCGGAGAGGACAACTTGTAGAAGCGGAACAGGCCTATCAGGAGGCGCTAGAGTATCAGGAAGAACTTGTCGTGAAGGCATCATCACTCTTCACGCCAAAACTAGTACAGATCCTCGGGAACTTTCTTCTCCTCCTCAAGGATCAAAGGAGACCAACCCAAGAAATACAGAAGTTACAAAACCGGTTACACAGTGTGAGTGTTACAGCGCCTCCCGAAACAGAGGTATGGTCTGAAGACGAAGAAGACCTCTACGGACTCTTCTTATTCGGATGAAAGGGAGCATTAACTGTGTCATCTGAACCTTCAGCTCAAGAGTGGAAGGAGACAATAACTAGATGGCTAAAAGAAGATGGACTATTCCGACGAGATATGGAAGACGACAGTGCAACATTCCACTTATCAGCCACCTTCCCACCAGGTTCCCCACGGCTGGTCTCAATCGCCCAATCACTTGAATACGGAGACCGAATCGTAATCGCGAGTGGAACAAATATCAGCCCAGAGTATCAAAAAGCATTATCCCGGCTCTCTGCTGAGGAGAGAAACGAGATATTCTTTAACCTCAGAATGAGACTGATGCAGCGCCTGTCCAGTTTTGAGGTGACGAAGAATGCCAGAACAGGAATCTGGAGCCACGTCCTATTCACGAACACGATATTCTTCAGCGAACTTACTAAACCCGCTCTCATCCGCGGCATCGAGGATACCTTCCGATGCTTTCTTGTGATTGTCTGGACCCTCGACCACCACCTAGAGGTCCACACCGACGAGCAACTATACTACTTCAAATGAACTCGCTATCTCACAAGTTACTCTATGAAGATCCTTCTCAAAGGAAAATCCGACGCCCATTCTAGTCGAGATATTCTATTTTACCGCCACACTGCGGACAGCGCTTAGCTCCAGCGTACATGAACAGTGGAATGTCAGCCTCGCATTTAGAGCATCTGGCAATTAGCTTGCGACCACAGCTCACGCAATGCTCACCTGGCATAATCTTATTCTTACAATACGGACATTGAAACTGAGGCATTCCTCGCATCATTTCCATGAGCCCCGCTGGCATCCCCGCGGGCATTCCGGCTGGCATTCCCGTTGGAGCTACTGGCTGGGTGGGTCCTGTTCCACCCTGAACAGCTCCACCACATTTAGTGCACTCGCTAGCGCCGGGTTGAGGTCGAGCACCACACCAAGGGCACTTATTTGCCTCTTTAGCGGTCATGAGTTGGGCCACAGCGACGGAGAACATCTTTCCCTTACGTTTGCCCTCGAAATCAATATCGTCACCAGAGCTCAGGGTGATTATGAGCTTGTCCTTATGCCTAGCAGCGTTACTGATTGCCCTTAGCGGAATAACCAAAGTCTCAGCGGTTCCATCTTCTCCACGTTTAACCAGGTGATGCTTGGCAATTGTGTCAAACATAATAGCACCAGCAGCGACACCCGTGCCTCGCTCAATCCCGTGACCGACTATGTCGCCAACAACTCCGCCGTGGTGGCGTGCTACGCCGCCGACGACAGCGCCGCCAACACCGACTGCTATGGCGGCAGCGACTCCCTTTAGTACGCTTCTTCCCTTCTTTGTCTTGTACCACACAACACGAATATCCGATACAACGAGGCGGCCTTCTTCGTCCTCGAATTTGACCTTGTCGATTTTGGTGGCGACTTGCTCGTAGCTTAGTGGGACGAGCTGACCTTTCTGGAAGGCGACTTGACCGAACGACATAGGCTAGAATCGGTATGTCTCTTCTTTAAACCTTCTTACTGTTTTGGCTTGTCTCGAAAATTCATATTTTATCTCTCAACGTTCAGGGAGCGACATTCTCGCATCGAAGCCCTCCGCCGCCAAGGTGGCGCTAGAGG
>CBDVBC010000091.1:0-6392 GCA_965372125.1 Candidatus Hermodarchaeota archaeon
TACAGCAAAGGCTGGAACTAATACCGAGCCCCCGCCATCAATTGTCTCAGAAACCGCTTCAACGAAGTTTTCCTCAATCTGAGGGCGCGGGTCATGACGGGTTAAAGCGTAGGTGCTTTCGAGAAGAACAACATCTGGACTCTTCTCGGGAAGCTGTGCGCCATTGAGTATCTGGGTTTGAGTAGTATTGATGTCACCTGAGTAATAAAAACGGTGTGTGTCAGTTTCTACTTGGATTGCAGCACTTCCAGGAATATGACCCGCATCAAGAAAGGTGAGTGTGATTCCGTTCCCCAACTCCACGGGCTCATCATACTGAACTACCTTAATCCGGCGGAAAAGACGCTGCATTTCATACTTCTCAAAGGGCAGATAATACTCGCTTATCCGGATGAAATCCTTTAAGAGTACGCGGATGAGTTCACGAGTAATAGCAGTCATATAAACCGGTGCAGCGCCACTGGCAAAGAGCAGCGGTAGTCCGCCGCTGTGGTCGAGGTGGGCGTGAGTTAAAGCCACTGCCAAGTTTCTTGGACGAGTAAGTTTAGGGAAGGAGGGGGCAGAAGACCCGAACGAAACACCAAAATCCAGTAGCACTGAGGCTTTATCGTCCTCGATCAAGTACGCGGAACTACCTATTGTTTTACAGCCACCCAGAAAATGAATGTGCGTCAAACCATTAATTTCCCCTGATCATACTATTCCAACACTGTACTAATCTTACCGCCTGCACACTTAACAGCCATAAATCCTTTTCGACAAGCCGTGCTGTTGTAATAAGTATCGGCTTTTAGAAATCAAAGGTCCTAATTAGTCAATAAGACTTAAAACACACCAAAATCTTGCGCTACTCGAATAGTGAGCGGCTGTGAAACAGATGAGTTATGTTGACGAGATTGAGATTATTATCAAGGACAAGGACTTTGACCCTAAGGGTAAGGTATTGATTGGCGGCTTTCACTCGGCTTTGGGCGAGTGTGGTTATATCCTTGTCCGTCATTTAGTTGCCCAAGAAGGGGCGAAGCCTATTGGCTATATCATGAGCCCTTTGGTCCCTCCACATGTCTTCTTTGGGAATGGGAGACTTCTTCTTCCAATCGAGTTGTATAGTTACGATCGTTTCATTCTTCTCTTTACACGCCTACAGCCCCACCGGGCGGAGTGGACTCCCTTCACGGTAGCGATTGCCGAATGGGCGGTGAAACATGAGCTTAAAGAGGCCCTCCTGCTTGGCGGGCTGGATATCCAGTTTGCTACTGATGATAGCAAGTTTCGTTGTGCTCCAACTACTACCTACCGGAAGAAAGCAGAAGAAAAAGAGCTGCCAATCCTTGAGGATGGACGCGGCATTTACGGATTATTAGCTTTGCTTCTGGCATCCTTTGAGATTCGTGATTTTCCAGCCGTAGCTTTGTTACCTTATTCTCAACGCGGGCGTCCTGACCCTCGGGCAGCCAGCATTGCCATTGAAGTCTTGAACAAGCTCTATGATCTTGAGGTGAGTGTGGAGGAGCTTATGCGAGACGCGGATACAATTGAGAAAGAGATAAAGCAATTGCTTGAGCGTCAGCGCGAACCGGAACCTGAACGAGACCTAGGCGGCATGTTCGCTTAACTACAATCTCTAGTGAACTGGCGTTCCAGCTGGAAGTTTCTGTTCAGGAACTACTAATACAACACTATACGTGGAATCACCTGGTTTACCTGTTTCCGCTGCAAGCAGCATTCCCTCGGATTTCACACCTCTAATCATAGCAGGCTTCAGATTTGCTAGTACTACAATTTGCATGCCTACTAGTGTTTCTGCTGAATAGTATTGAGCTAAACCGGTCACGATTTGTCGTTGACCAAGTTCACCCATCTCAACTTGTAATCGCAGGAGATTTCGCGTACCAGATACTTTTTCGACTTCTAGTATTGTGGCAATCCGAAAATCAAGTTTCTTGAAAGCGTCGAAGCTAATCATTATTGTAACCTCGAATATAACACAATATTTTTCTGACTATATAGGTCTGGCAGCTTGTTGAAGAAGACTTTTTCAATGGCTTAGATAAAAGATAGCGTGGAGTTGTATTCGAAGTTGGTTCCACAAAGAGTGACAGCGGCGAAAGTTTACATTCAAGAGATTACGAAAGGAACATTAATTACTGGACACGGAGACAGGGTGGTGGGAGTTGAGACGCGTCTAGGCCAGGTAAATCGCGTGAATGTTATTGCAACCGTTGTCGATAGATTTGAAAGTACTAGAGATGAAGGAGAGGAAGGGAAACGTTATGCTACCATAACCCTCGATGATGGAACAGACGTGATTCGGGTCAAGATGTGGGGGAACTCGTGTGAGATGTTAGCACAGATTGAGGTTGGCGACCTTGTACTAGTTATTGGAAAAATCCGGAGTTTTCAGGATGAAACCTACATCAACGGAGAGATTGTCCGTAAGCTTGACGATCCGAACTGGGAAACTGTTCGAATCCTCGAGATAGTTCGATCGCAAAACGACCAGCAACTGGTGAAGCCACTTGAAACACCACCTATTAAGGAGGAGCGTAGAGAAAGAGCCGTATCGTCAGATACGCATCAAACCGAGTTAACGCCGCGTGGATGGCAGACCGCAGCCGCAACATTAGAGCAACAAACCGAAAAGGCAGAAACACTTCGAATACCTGCAGAACTTCGCCGGAAAATAATACGTACTATTGAGGCGCACGATGGAGAAGGAGGAGCCCATTTCGAGCAAATCCTAAAGGCATCGGGTAATGCTTCAGAGGAGGTAATCGAACAAGTACTAATCGACCTGCTGAGCGAGGGGCTCATATACGAACCTGAGATCCATCGATACAAGAGGTCATAATAACACAACAATTTCTCTTACTAGTCAATACAAAGCCTTATCAGCTTTGGAGGAATGAGTTGAAATAAGCAAATCCGAAATAATAATCAGAGGATAATCTAGTATTCGCTGACGGATACTTTATGAGTGAGCGATTCTTTGACTTGAATCCCTATTAACGGAGGCCTATCGATTGCCAGCCAAACCAAAAACATCGACTCCGAAAGCTAAACCAAAGGCTAAACCGACTTCCAAACCAAAAACTGCAACAACAGGAGAGGCTACATCCAGTAAGACAAGCAAATCCTTTGATTATCAAGCGCTTTTACAACGAGCGAGAGAACAGCTCCCTCCCGAGGTCTACGAGCGGCCCAGGTTTACGATTCCAAAAGTGAGCGCGTTCATTCAGGGCCCGAGAACTGTTATACGAAACTTCAAGGAAATTATAGATTCACTACGCCGGGAGCCCCGACATTTGATTCGTTTCCTCTCCCGCGAGCTGGCGACTGCTGGGGAGACGCGAGGTCGACAGGCAATTTTCAATGGTCGATTTAATACGCGCGGACTTGACGAGCTTGTACAAAGGTACGTGAAAGAATATGTTTTATGCCCGATTTGTAATGGGCCAGATACAGATATGCAGCGTGAAGAGCGGTTACTAGTATTGGTTTGTTCGGTCTGTGGCGGACGAACACCCCTTAAGAGCATTTAGAGGAGTTCGAGGAATTCTATGAGAGTCTACCTAAACCAAATTCGTCATCAAGACGGATACATTATCGCCATCTGCGATGAAGAGATTTTAGGGAAGCGTTTCGAAGAGGGAGAACGGCAAATTCACGTCACAGAGAACTTTTACAAAGGAGAGCTTGTCTCTCTTGAAGAGGGTCTTCGGGCGCTGGAGCGAGCGACTATCGCCAATATTGTCGGTGAGCGGATTGTAACAGAGGCCCTGAAAGCCCAAATTATCCACAAACACGGAATCATACGGATCCAGAATATCCCACACGCACAGATAGTCGTAACGAAATGAGCCAAAATGCCGCGAAGTTGCCCAAAATGTGGAAGAGGACCTTCGGAGTTACTTCTTTTTGTTGAAGGTTTTTGTGTAGACTGCTATTTCGACCAGTATCCTCTTGTCACGTTTCGCCGCCCTCCCCAGGCTATAATGTGTCCTAGATGTGATGCCTATCGTCTTAGTGGGCGATGGGTTTCATGTGATGATACCCCTTTTAATGAGCATCTCTACAATATGGTTTGTAGTCTTCTAGACCCTATCTTTGCTCCTAGAACGCCTGCCTCCTATGAGGTGGAGATTCTTGATGACCCAGAAAGACCAGCAACCCGAATGAAGCGTATATGTGTCAGAGTTGTCGCAAACGCAGAGCAGTTCACTTTTCAGCAAGAGACAGTAGTAACTGTACCCATTACATCTCTCCTTTGTGAACAATGCAAGCGCATCTCAGGAGGTTACTTTGAAGCACTCCTTCAGATACGTGCCTCGACGGGAAAGCTACCATCACACCAGGAAAAAATCGTGTTATCCTTTATTGATGAAAGGCTCACTGCTTCAGCGCAATCACAAACAAAAATTATTCCAGTACGAGGAGGGGTAGATGTTAAATTCCTCTCCAGTCGGTTTTGTCGTAGCCTTGCGAAGGCATTAGCAGCCCAGTTTGGACTCCTCATTGGTGTTTCTAGTAAAGTAACGGGACGAACACGAACAGGTAAAACACAAAGTCGCGAGAGCTTTGTGGTGCGTTTTCCGCCCTTCAAAGTAGGAGATGTGATAGCCCATGACAACCAGATTTTTCGAATCACTGGTATTCACAATGGACGGTACACCCTTATCGACCTTGAATCGGAACAGCGGCGTGTTTTCTCACCAAAAGGGCTTGTTAGTATCGAATGGGAATTGCTGAATGACCGGATTCAAAATTTTATGATAATCTCCATAGGCCGGGACACCCTCCAGTTGATGAGCCAACAAGATTATACAATTTATGACCTGCCCCTCCCTCCCTTCCAAGTTAAAGTAGGCGACACACTAAGTGTTGTGAAATGGAATGACCGCCTCCGCATATTACAACAAGACGATAACTAATCGGTTGTTCTGCCATTTATTGTAATAATGTGAGCAAGCTTAAATACTGGCTTTCTTTTCGTAATACCGCTAGTAAGCTAGGAGTATAATTAATGCCTAAACCTCGACGCGGAAAAGGTGGACGTGGACGGAGACGATTCAAGGGACAGTCAAGACCAGACGGAGAGGTGGTTCGTGTACGGATTCCACGAGAGGGAGAAGTTCTGGGTATCGCAGTACAACTCCTAGGACATGATCGTGTCCGGGTTAAATGCGCCGATGGTAAATCTAGACTCTGTCGAATACGTGGAACCATGAAAAAACGGGTCTGGATTCGAGAAGATGATGTTGTTCTAGTAGCTCCATGGGATTTTCAGACCGACCAGCGCGGCGACATCATCTGGCGTTATTCGCAAGGTGAAGCGGGGTGGCTGGAAAAACGTGGCCACCTAAAGATAGAGTATTAAAGTACTCTTTAGGCAGAGCAAACTTCGAAAGGAGAAAGAATGTTTGCTAGTTTTAGGGATTGTAGAATCATCGTTAGAACTAGTACCATCAATCATCGCCCAGCACCCAGCCATTAAAGCCGCCGCAAAAGCTAGGAGAAAGAAGCCAGAACACACTTTATTAGATGAGGCGGTCCACTCCGCGGCGATAAAGACACTTCCCGGTTTTGAGAAGCGTGGAAGACCTGATATCTTGCACCGGAGCCTACTTACAGCTCTAGACTCTGTATTAGCTCGGGAAAATCATTTGAGCCTTTTTGTGCATACAGGTACTGATGCCATAATTGAAGTGAAATCGCAAACAAGGCTGCCTCGTCGCTTCGCACGCTTCACAGGTTTGATGGAGCAACTGCTTCTAACAAAACGTGTGCCACCCCAGGGACCAATTCTGATGCGGTTACGCCGCCGAAAACTTGCAGTTCATATTCAGCAATTAAAGCCTAGCTGTACATTCCTACTTACTGAAGAGGGGAAACCAACACCACCAACAGAATTAGCTCAGTTAATATGCCAGGAAGACAAGCCACTAGTTATGGTAGGAGGTTTTGCCCACGGTCCTGTTACAAAAGCAATAATTGGATTGGCTGAGCGAAAAGTTTGCCTCTACCCCGCTCCTCTGACAACCTCCACGGTAGTTGGCATGGTTCTTCACAGCGTTGCGAATCAATTAGGACTCGCGAAGCAGCGGTTCCATTCAACATGAAGTTCCAGTCATAATAAGACTTATCAATCGATTCGCGGAGCTGTCGACTAATAAGCAGAATACTGGAGAATAATCATGCCCTCAAAAATTGACCGGCTGGACCAGCGGTTAGACAAGGCTCGGATGCGAATCAAGCGGTCGGAAGACCGACAAGTAATCGAGTCCGTCTTCGATACCAAAACCCTCCTCACACTCTACAACTTGATTAACCATAAGATTCTCAACATTATCAATGGCTGTATCTCGACAGGAAAGGAAGCGAATGTTTACTGG
>CBDVBC010000092.1:0-6346 GCA_965372125.1 Candidatus Hermodarchaeota archaeon
CCCGCTGCGGTTCCACTATAATTTTTGTGTTATCCCATTTGGAACCGCTTAGCGAAGACGAGTGGAGAGATTCATGATCTGGCGTCCAAACGATGATGATTTCAAATGAGGAGCAGGGAGATAATAACGAGCGGATTTCGGAGATCACTTGGTCGACAGGCTCCCTATTTCCGTAAACGGGGATGACCACAGAGATACTCAGCCCAGTTCCCATAATCAGTAATTTCCTAAGTCTTTGTTAAGAAGTCTACGAGGTGGCTTTGCGCATTAATTTCTTCAGTAACAGAAATCGCCAAGTCTATTAATTCCTGAAATCTTTCGACAGAGATGTGTTTCGAGAAATGAATGCCCCTAGTCTTGAACCCTAGTTGACTATAATCGAACGGTTCGCAGAGTAATCCCTCCTCCACAAGCTCTTTGTAAATTCTAGTTCCAGGGATAGGGTTGAAGAGTGCAAGGTTAACAAAGGTAGGCTGGATTTCCTTTAGCAATTCCAATGTGGCGAGTAAATCCTCTTCAGTTTCTTCAGGAATGCCAATTATGACGAAGGCAGTCCAGCGGATACCACTTGAACGTAGAATCGCCGCACCCTTTCGTATTTCCGCCACTGTGAGGCTTTTGTTTAGATATTTGTGTATCCTATCACTACCTGACTCGATACCTACACGAACCCTATAGCAGCCCGCCTGTTTCATTACATCAAGTAGCGCCTTATCAATTCTATCTATTCGGATAAAACATTCCCAGTGTATATCTAGATTCTCTCTGAGCAAGGCCTCACATAATGTAACTGTTCTTTCTCTGTCGAGATTGAAAATAGGGTCTCTGAAGGATATGTATTGTACGTTATGTTTCTCTACTAACCCGCGAATCTCTCTAACTACATGTTCTACTGAGTGAAATCGTGTCTTTTGTCCCCATAGATTCCTTATCGCACAAAAAGAGCATGAATATGGACATCCACGAATGGTCACAACTACACCAAGATCGACTGGACGATAGGCTTCAAAATTAATAATAGACTCAATGTCAGGGAACGCTAATTCATCTAGGGAATTGATGAGGGGCCGGTTTGGGTTGTGAATTATCCGGTCCTGCTCCAGATACGATATGCCTAATACATCATCAAGTGGCTTGCCGTGATGAAGGTTGTTAACAAGTTCTACTACTGTTACTTCCCCTTCCCCACGAACTACAACGTCGATATTGGATGAAGAGAGGAAGAGTTCAGGCTTGGTTGTTGGAAGATGTCCCCCCGCAATCACAATAATGTCGTCCTTCCACTCTTTTACGATTTCTGCGACTCGCAGAGCAGAGCCGTATTTACCTTCAGCGATTAAGCTTATACCAACAACATCAGGACCAACATCTTCAAGAACGCCCCGAACCTTATTCCACACGGGATGCTGTTTATTCTTCAGCGCGTCCAGATATCTCGGATACCCAGCGGCTGAATCGCGAAAAGAGCGCGTTGACAAGCTCACATCATGTTCACCATCAAATATCATGGTGTTATGACCTGCTCTGTTAAGTGAAGCACTAAGATAGGCTAACCCCACTGGGTAATATTGGCGATATATTCCCATAAATCGGTGAAAAGGAGGATCTATCAAGAGGACCTTCATCTTAGTGAGTCACACCGTACTAACTAGCCTGCAACCAGCTACAAAGACGCCTTTTTTTATGCTTTAAGGGTTCTTAATCAACCTGTGTTCCTTCAACAGTAGATTTACGTGAATTGTACAATGCGCATTATTCAGGTAGCACGGAAGGTTTACCCAGCAACTGGAGGTTTAGAAAAGCACGTTTGGGAACTTTCAAGACGCTTGAAGGGGGAAGGGCATTACGTTCGAATCGTCACATCACAACGTACGCCAAAGCAGAATACGACAACACTCCCTGTTACACGTGTTACCTGTATTCCAATGCCTAGGAAGTTACTCATACCCAGCATACGATTTCTCAGCCGGTTGAAGAAATTCGCTGGTAACTCCACCATTCTTCATCTTCACTACAATACTCTCTTTGGTGAGCCGATTCTCTTTCTCTGCAAGAAAATTCATCTCCCAACTGTGGTAACACTTCATTCAGACTATCGGAGAACCGCACTCGCAAGCCGGATATTCGATGCCGCGTCAATGCATCTTCTCAACCAAACTGCAACTAGATTCATATGCCTGACAAACGCGCACAAACAGGAATTTGCTAGACGCGGATTAAGTCTAGAAAAGATAGCAGTGATTCCTAACGCCATTGACATCCAAGAGCATAGACGGCATTTCTCACGGGCATCGCATCAAGTAGAATCCAAAGAAAAGACTAACGACCTCTTATTTGTCGGAAATCTTGATCCTAGGAAGAACGTCGGATTAATCATCAGGGCAATAACGAGAATTAGCCAGTGGAAACCAAGAGACATGTATATCCCAACGTTAACCATTGTTGGTTCGGGAAGACTAGAAGATAGGTTGAAAACATTGGTAGAGCAGCTGAATATGGGCAAGTACATACGATTTCTGGGGCAAATCTCACGCCAAGAACTCTTCAAACAATATGCATTGAGTAGAGTCGTAGTTATTCCTTCTCGGAGCGAGGGAGTTCCTACAGTAGCGCTCGAAGCAATGGTTTGTGGTAAACCAATAATTGCAACGAGGATCACTGGGATGTGCGAGACTGTCATCGATGGAGAGACAGGGCTTCTCGCTAAACCTGATGATGTAGATGATTTTGCTGAGAAAATCATCCATCTTCTTAAATCACCACATCTGCAGAGCCGATTTGGAAAACGTGCAACAAAAGAGGTTCAGAGATATAGCTGGGAGAAAATCTGTTCTAGCATAATCGCAGTGTACGACGGAGTCTTAGAGTGTAAAGCTAGAGCATAGAAGAGGTGTCAAAAGACGTTTCACCTTTTTGGATTGAGTGCGTCTGCTATCAAGCCTTGGATTTCAAATGGTGGTCGATTATTTGGAGAAATCTGTCAATCGTTAGCTCCCAGCGGAAGTTCTTTCTCACATGTTGTTGGCCAGCTCTCCCAAATCTAGCTGCCATTATAGGCGACTGAATCAGTTGCAAGAGTCTTCTTGTGAGCATCTGTACATCATATGGTCCAACTAGAAATCCTGTTTTTCCATCAACCACTGTCTCTCTTGCACCTCCATCATCAGATGCCACAATTGGTTTTCCAGCAGCCATTGCTTCCAGAGGAACCCTGCCCATTGGCTCACGAACAGAGGGAGATGCTACTACATCAGCTAAAGCGTAGTACTGGGGAAGAACCGCATCTTCCACAAACCCTGGTGAGACGATTCTACTCCGTGGAATCCTCAGCCGCCGGACTACCATTTCAAACAGCCTATCTTGCCCTACGTCAAGAGTCCCACATATTATCAGTGTCGCCTCTGGTATTTTCTGGAGAACTCGTGAAAACGCAATAAGCAGCCGCTCGATTCCTTTTAGTGGTTGTGAAAAACCGAGAGACAAGATTACTGGACCAGAAAGACCCAGCAGGTTTCGAAGTCGATTACCCCTCACTCCAACAAAGTCATCATAAACTACTCCGCGATAGAGAACCCTAGCACTTCTTCCATATATCGACAAAACTTGCTGAGCAGTAATTCTGCTATTTGCTAAGATAACATCACTTGACCGTGCTCCATTGACATCTAACACCTTGAAAGGGATTGACACAAAGGAAAAAGGGACGCGCCACCTCAGGGGGAGCTGTTTTCGAAATTCTTTATCATGAAGCCAGCGATTTGGCTCATTGCACAACCACAAGATCAAGGGTTTTCTAGCATTCTTCTGTATTTGAGCCGCAACACAATTAGTAGGAAAATTGTTAGTTACTATAATATCAAAGCCTTCGCGTTTCACAAATTTTGAGAACTTGTTAAGAATTTTAGGTAAGGACACCCAGTGAAGCGGAGAACGGGGAAGCGGCCCACCGATGCTATGTATTATGACTTTGGGTTCAAAATGAAAAAAATGAGTATAAATTTTCTGCGTATACACGTGGACCTCGTTTGACCGATTTACAAGCGAGTTGGCTAACTGCTGAATGGTTCTAGGCGCTCCGCCCCACTTTGTGAGATGCGGATAGAGAATTGCTATCTTCATGATGTAGCCTCAGAATATTTCGTCTGAACCCCGATAATCAATGCTGAATTGCATTAATGCTCTTTGGTTGAGCGCGCTAGTGCATTCACCCACCGGATAAGCGAGATACTGTTCTATACCTAGAAGTAGTTGTTAATGCCATTATGAATATTCCCAAGATGTTGAGATGGTATTTTCCCTAGGAGCAAAAAGTAAATCATAAACCATAAATGGGGATGATAAACTTCAATGTGGCAGCCGCACATGTTGTGTCTACACTATTAACCGAGTGCTTTGGTTCTGGTTGTCAGAGATGAGTGTAATTAGTGAAACACGCAAGATTAGTATTATAACAATTATTCAATACTTAGCGATTTGTGTATACCTGTTCATCATTCCGACTCTCTTTGGCCCTGAAAACTATGGGATCCTGACAACTGTTACAGCGTTTACTGTTATGTTTTCCTTGATTAGTGGTCTAGGTGTCAATGTTATTATCTTTAGGTATATTCCTCAACACGCCGCACTAGGGCAAGACACTAAAATTCGTGGACTAATCCGTCGATGTAACAAGATACGCTTTCTCACAATCTTGCCATTCTTATTGCTTTGGATTATTTTCTTCTCCCCATCGGGTCTTGACATAATAATCGTTGGTTCAGGAGCAGCAGTATTCTGCAGTATGGCGTTCGTTGGTTTCTTATTTTCAATCGCATATGGGCGCGGGCGGAGTGGATGGTTTACAAGCAAGGATGCACTGAGAGCTGTTCTCCGAATACTCTTCTTATTCGTGGGATTTACCACACTAGGATTGGGGGGAGCGATGTTAGGGTTGGTCTTTGTAGAGAGTATACTGATTGTAATTGGGTTGAGACTAGTTTGGGGTGATTTGTTCGGAGCTAGTGAGGACACTCCTATTGGTAGTTACTTAAAGAATGCAAGCCAATTCTGGGTCTATAATATACTTTTTACAGTGTACCACGCGCTGAGTATCTATCTCGCACAATTTTTCACACATTCCTATACCCAGATTGGATACTATTCATTTGGGATAGATTTTGGAAGATTTTCGGCTGTGTTCCTTAGTTCAATTGGAATTGCAGCCCTCCCCTTCATTATCAAGTTAATAACAGATGGTGAAAAACAGCGCGTCAGAGTATTAGTTGAACGTGCTACTAAATACCTATCTGTCATTGCTCCGGTCATCATACTCTGGGGAATGTTCTTGATACCTCCTATCATCAGTCTCATTGTACCAAGTTATTTTCAGAGTGTTCCTATCGCACAAATCGCTCTTCTATGGGTCTTCCCGGTAAGTGTCTCAATGATTTTTAGTAGAGTAGTTCTGGCGAAGGAGAAGCCCATAATTGTAATCCGTGCACGAGTCATTTCACTATTTACCTTCCTCGCCCTCGCTTTCCTAATCAGTCCGATGCTAGGTATACTAGGTATTGCTTGGTCTTATACCTGTGGCCAAATATTAGAAGCAATTTGTACAGTGTGGGGGGCATCAAGGGAGTTTGCGTTGGTATTACCTAAGCGGACAATACTTGTATCAACGACGTTAGCATTCCTTCTATGGATAGTGATATCCCTGCTTTCTCCACCAACATCTATCCCCATTGCAACCGTTTTAATCCCATTCACATCAGTGCACATTACAATTTGTGTTCCACTTTCTGTATTTTACCTAATCCCCGCTTCACTTGTTTACCTAGTATTGTTAATCGCGTCAGGGGCATTAACAAGAAAGGAGTTTAAGGAAATCCTGTATGCAATAGTTCCGCTTGGTAGAGAAAAAAATCGTAGGAACTTGACTTAAGGCTTGACTACACTGTTGTAAACCGCTTCTACCTTACCTGCAATGTTAGTCATATTATGTTTGTCGACAACAAGTTTGTAGGCAGCTGCACGAATCTTGCGCCTAAGCCGCTTATCCTTCAAAAGTATAATGGCTTCTGCTAGCTTTTCAGCAGAATGTGAATTCACTAGAATCCCAGTTTCCTGGTGGTGTATTATTTCAGGAATACCGCCTACATTTGTTCCGATAAATGGAGCGCCGGCAGCCATCGCTTCAAGACCGACTGTAGGTATGCCCTCCCAGAGTGAGGGGAGTACACAGGCGAACGCACGTGCCATCAGTGAGGGAATGACTTCATGAGGTTGTTGACCTAAGAATTCGACATCTAGTCCGTCTGCAGCCTTGCGGAGTTGAGATAGTAAAGTACCCACCCCAACAACTGTAAGT
>CBDVBC010000093.1:0-6308 GCA_965372125.1 Candidatus Hermodarchaeota archaeon
CCCTTCCTCCTCCACTATATCCGAGTTGGAGGAGCAATACCAATACTTAGACACAAACTAGCAAAAGGATGAAAAACAGGTTCTTGAATGGTGGTACCGATGTGGCTTATACTATATTTCGTGGTTTTCTGGGTCTTCACTTTTGCTTTCATATTGATGAGAAGCCTTCAGAAGGAAGAAGCTCATCCACAAACCCAGAGAGCTAGAACGAGATTAACGATTGCATCCGGAATTATCAAACCTATCCCTGCGGGGTTGGCAGCCCTGTTTGTGTTTCTGTTGCAGCCTAGCAACTCACTATTTTATCCGTTAATGATGGTGGGGTTGACCCTCTGCCTTTTTGGTGATATTGGTATGGAAATTGGGTTATTACCTGGGATTGGACTGTTCATGTTAGCCCAAGCATCCCTCACGGTAGCCTTCCTAAGTCAAAGTATCGCTCTAGGCATCACTCCAATCACCATTCTCCCTTTAGGAATCATACTCGTCTTGTTGCTCGTCTATTTCGTACTCTTTATGAGGTATCTACTACCCGGATTAGGAAAATATCGTGTGCCGGTCTTCATTTACGCCCTTTTGATGTCAGCAATGCTGTATGCATCCTTACTTCTCTGGTTAACATCAGGCACTCTCCTGGGGCTCCTTATCGTGGCTGGGGCGCTTTCCTTTGTCGTTTCAGACTCCCTCATAGGGGTTCGTGAATTCCATCAAAGATTCTCAAAGTCTGTCATCAAGGTTTCAGGAACCTACTACCTGGCAATCTTCCTTCTTTCTCTATGTGTCTTGGTCTACCTATTCTAGCAGAGACATTTCTTGAATTTACCACAGATTTAATTGGACTTGAGGATTGAATCTACTTCACCTATGGAGAGTCAATATTCTGGTAACTACGAGAATGAGGTGACGAGCAACAATGATTGATCCATTAGTTATGATGCTGGCGCTGGGATGCGGGTTCTTGATTAGTGTAATCTCCCTTAGCGGATTATTAACACTAAGCACTGATATCAATCGAGTTCGGAGCATAGCAAAATTCCTAGTAGCACTGGCAGCAGGAACTATGGTTGGAGGGGCTGCGTTTCACCTTCTTCCAGAGGCGGTTGAGGCGTTCGAGGGATTCACTCTCACTGTTACCATCTCCTTTCTTACGGGGATAATCGTCTCCTACCTGCTTGAAGCTGTATTAGAGTGGCACCACTGCAACTTAATTGGAGGGTGCGAAGAGCCCTCTCATCGACACACCATTGGCGCCATGAACCTCTACGGTGATAGTGTACACAACTTCATCGACGGCCTAGTTATTGCTGCGAGCTTCCTGACCAGCCCAATCCTAGGATTCACCGTGGTGCTCGCAGTATCACTCCATGAGATCCCTCAGGAGTTCGGTGACTTCGGCGTACTGATTCAAGCAGGATATTCGAGGCGGCGAGCACTTGCCTACAACTTCATTTCCGCACTCATGGCCATGGTAGGCATCATCACGGTTTTTATTCTGGGAAGCTGGATGGCTGACCTGACCAGCTTCCTAGTGCCCCTTCTTCTCCCCTTTGCAGCCGGCAACTTCATTTACATGAGCCTAACAGACCTCATGCCGGAACTTCACAAGGAACGGAGGACCAAACATACACTCATCCAGTTTCTGGTGATGTTATTGGGCATCAGCCTCATGGCAGTTTTGCTCTTCCTCCCCCTCTAAACCCGGGCTAAAGGCTAGATTCGTGCTGGATTCCAGGTCTTGAATCCCCAGTTTCGGAGAACCGCTGCCATATCACAACAAGGTCAGACCTCAGAGTCCGCTGCAAGGAAGTCGAGAACCCGTTGGGCAAGCGCCCGACTGATAGTAGGTACTGCCGCCACTTCTTCGAGGGAAGCCCTTCCTAACACCTCAAGGCTACCAAACCGCTTAAGCAGCAGAGTAGCGCGGCGTAGACCAACGCCGGGGACCTCGGTGAGAACCAGTTCCAAGCCTTTCCTACGGCGGAGCAGCCGATGGTAATTGATGGCATATCGGTGCGCCTCATCACGAACCCGCTGAAGCAGCCTCAACCCCTCCCCATCTCGCGGAAGTTTGAGAGGGGATTTTTGCCAAGGCACGTAAACCTGATCCTGCTCTGATTTATCGCCCTTTGCTAACCCTACTATTGGTATTTCAAGTGCCTCAACCGCCCTCAGTGCAGCTCGGGCCATGTTGAGTTGTCCACGCCCACCATCAACAAGGATAAGATCTGGTACTGGATCTCCTTGAGCTAGTACTCGGCGGTAACGACGCTCCACTACTTCGCGTATCATCGCAAAATCATCTTGACGAGTCACATCACGAATCTTGAACCGTCGATAACCCTTCTTAACTGGTAAACCCTCCTTGAACACAACGCACACTCCCACTGATACAGTACCTTGTAGCGTGGAGATGTCAAAGCCTTCAATGTGACAGGGCTCCTTTGGCAGTCGGAGTTGCTCTACTAGCTCTGTGAAAGCGTGTTGGCGACGTAGCTCGTCAAGGGCGATTCGCTCGACAAGCTGGTGAAGGTGGAACCGGGCATTTTCATTAGCCATCTGGACAAGGTCTAGCCTGGGACCTGTCGTCGGATGTACGATCTGGACTGCTTCATCGGTGGTTCTCCGTTCACCTAGCCATCGAGCTAGGAAGGTCTTATCTGGTATTGGCTCAGGAACCAAGATTTCATCAGGTATCTCGGTAGCCCGAAGATAGTATTGCTTGATGAACGCTTCTAACACTGCGCCATCAGGCTGGGCGGAGGGTGCGCTGAGAGGAAATGGCTGTTGCCCAACAATGCGACCCGCCCTCACTACGAGCAGCTGGATGAGGGCGTCAGCCCCCTTTCTTGCAAGCCCTAACACGTCTCTGTGTCCTGGTAGCTTGTTCCAGATAGTCGCTCGCTGCGCCTGCCGGCCCCGCTGCACCGCTCTCAGCCGGTCCCGGAAGCGAGCAGCCCTCTCATATTCTTTGCATTGGGACGATTCTTCCATCAAAAGCTTTAGCTGCGCTTCTAATTCGTTATGCTGCCCGGTCAGCATTAGAATGAACTGGTCCACAAGGGCAGCGTACTCTGTTTTCGAAATCTTGCCCACACAGGGAGCGGGGCAGTGTCCAATATCATATTTGAGGCAGGGACGTTTTCGTTTACCCTGCACGATGACCCGGCGACAGGTGGCGATAGGTACGGTGCGGATAACTGACCTCAGTAACCCATCGAGAGCTTTAACATTTGCAAAAGGGCCGATGTATCGGCTGCTGTCATCGACAATCTTGCGGGTCTTCTCCACCCGGGGGTATTCCTCGGCTAGCGAAACGCGAACGAAGGGGAAGCTCTTGTCGTCTTTGAGTCGGACATTGAACCGAGGTCTGTACTGTTTAATCAGATTGTCTTCGAGCATTAGAGCCTCCGCTTCATTAGCGGTCACGATAACCTCGAAATCCTCAGTAGCCTGACCAATGAGTGACAAGATTTTGCCCTTAGCTAGACCACGAAAATGCGCGGGAACCCGGCGGATTAGCGACTTTGCCTTTCCAACGTAGATGACCTGTCCTTTCCCATCATAGAACATGTAGACGCCAGGCTTTTCTGGCAATTGTTTTAGCTCTTGCTCAAGCTGCATGACCGTCTTTCCTTTAGATTTCCATCGTTTATACCTTAACCTGCGATGACCTTTGAGGGAGCAGCATTAGAGCCAACTCTGTTTAGCACCCTTCGAAGTAGAGTTCCCGTATGTGATTCAGGGACCTTTGCGACCGCTTCAGGCGTACCCTGCGCAACAACATAGCCTCCTGCATCGCCGCCCTCCGGACCCAAGTCGATGATATAGTCTGCACACTTGATTACATCAGGGTGATGCTCAATCACGATCACAGTATTCCCGGCATCGACTAGACGGTTAAGCACCTCCAAGAGCTTCACCACATCATCCAGGTGGAGACCGGTCGTTGGTTCATCCAGGAAGTAGAATGTCTTGCCAGTACTTCGTTTCCCTAGCTCCCGACTCAGCTTGATCCGCTGAGCCTCACCACCGCTAACGGTGGGCGCGGACTGGCCAAGCTCCATGTACCCCAGCCCAACATCCTGCAGGGTCTTGAGGATCCGGGCTATATTAGGGATATTCTTGTAAAAATCAGCGGCTTCGTCGACTGTCATTCTGAGAACCTCATAGATGGTCTTGCCCTTGAAGCGTATCTGGAGCGTATCCTTGTTGAATCGTTTCCCGTGACACTCTTCACAGATGACGAAAACATCGGGGAGGAACTGCATCTCAATCTTGAGGACTCCCCCGCCTTGACAGGCTTCACACCTTCCACCCTTGACGTTGAAACTGAACCGTCCAGGCTTGTATCCCCGCATACGGGCTTCCTCTGTCTTGGCGAAGAGCTCCCGGACAGGCGTAAACAGCCCCGTATATGTTGCGGGATTAGAGCGAGGGGTGCGTCCGATGGGTGATTGGTCCACGAGAATCACTTTATCGATTTGCTCGACACCAGTCAGTTCCTTGAATGGTCCCGGCTTGGCAATCATGCCTGAGAGACGACTGTCAGAACCAGCCCTCGATAATGCCCGTTTGCGCCGCTTCTGGCGGAACGCCCACTTCAGACCAGGATGAAGCGTATCCGTGACTAGGGTGCTCTTGCCTGAACCGGAGACACCAGTAACACAGATGAATGTACCAAGGGGGAATGTTACATCGATGTGCTTGAGATTATGATGATGAGCACCCTTTAGCTGGATAGCATGACTATTCCCGCGCCGGCGGCTCACCGGAAGAGGAATCTGAAGGTCGCCCCGCAGATACTTTCCTGTTATGGATTTAGGTGCGGCTTCGATGTCTGCAACGGTTCCTTCGGCTACAACTTGGCCTCCATGAACTCCTGCTCCCGGACCTAGGTCGATGACCCAGTCCGCAGCCCGGATGAACCCCTCATCATGTTCCACGACCAGAACTGTGTTTCCAAGGTCTCTGAGCTGCAGGAGCATGTTTAGCAGGCGGGAATTATCGCGCATGTGTAGTCCGATGCTGGGCTCGTCTAGGATATAGGTGACCCCGACAAGGCGAGACCCAATTTGTGTTGCGAGACGTACCCTTTGAGCTTCTCCTCCCGCGAGAGTAGCAGATTGCCGGTTCATCGTCAGATACTCCAAGCCCACCTCTGAGAGGAACCTGAGCCGTTCCCGTATCTCTCGCAAAACCTGCTTCCCAATCGTGAGTTCTCTCTTTGTCAATCGAAGCTTCTCGAAGAACTTGATGGCCTCGCTAATCGACATATTACTTATCTCATCGATTCTTCGGCTATGAATTGTCACTGCGAGGGCTTCAGGGCGAAGCTTTCGTCCTTGACATTCAGGGCAATCATTGTGTGCCATAAACTGCTCAATCCCCTGACGGACAAGCTCTGATTTAGTAGCCGAGTACCGGTACTTGAGCCCCTTGATTATCCCCATCGTCGGCTTCTCGGTAATCCACTCCCAGGTCCTTCCACTATCAGTTACTCCCCGATGTTCGAATCGTATAACCTCGTCTCCTGATCCGTACAGGATTATTTTCTGGTGCTTGGGATCGAGGTCCTTGAATGGGACATCTAGACTGAAGCCGAAGTGTTTCGATATGCTCGTTAAGCTCCTTAGGCGCCACCCCTCCAATGGGGCCCTCCAGGGTGTAACAGCTCCTTGGCGGATGGTTAGCGTCTTATCTGGGACAACAATAAGCGGATCGACCTCAAGAGTGTAGCCAAGTCCCTTACACTTTGAACAGGCACCGTAGGGAGAATTGAAGCTGAAGAGACGTGGTGCCAGGTCGGGGAAACTAACACCACAAACCGGGCATCCTGATGACTCGCTGAACAGGTATTCTTGATCCCCCATCACATCAGCAATAACTAGCCCTTTCCCAAATTCTAGAGCAGTTTCTACTGACTGAGTCAGTCTCTGCTCTACTGAAGGCTTCATCACCAATCGGTCCACTATGATCTCGATTGTGTGTTGCTTGTAGCGGTCAAGCTCGATGGTGTCTTTGTCTAGCCGGTAATCCTTTCCGTTCACGCGGACCCTGATGAACCCCTCTCGCTGTAACTTCTTGAACAAACTCTTGTAATGTCCCTTCCGACCTCGCACTATCGGGGAGAGAACTCTGACCTGTTTTCCTTCACCAAGCTTCATTATTTGTCTGACGATTTGTTGCGCTGACTGGGGGGAGATGCGGCGACTGCATTGATGACAATGGGGCACTCCAATCCGGGCCCAGAGCAGTCGCATGTAATCATAAACCTCCGTCGTGGTCCCGACCGTGGAGCGAGGATTGCC
>CBDVBC010000094.1:0-6299 GCA_965372125.1 Candidatus Hermodarchaeota archaeon
CTGATATGTTAATTATAGGGAGTTGGCGCTTACCGACCTTCTCAAAGTACCAGAGCCACGATGTGTCATCCCAAGCTTCGCCGGTAGACCCAAGGATGCGAAGGGAACTTAGGTCGTGCTTTGCCACCCATTCTTCGCCTAACCGGATGAGATAGCGGATGACTGTAGGAGCGATGCCAAATGCAGTCACTTTGTACTTCTCAATAATCGCCCACAATGCGTCGGGTGCGGGGTAATCGATAGCCCCTTCGTAGATGAGGTGCGTCGCACCGTGATGCTGGGCACCCACGACTTGCCAGGGGCCCATCATCCAGCCCAAGTCGCTGAGCCAGAATAGGGTGTCGTCTTCCTTGATGTCGCAGTAGTATCCTACTTCCTTTGCTGCTTGTGCTAGTGTGCCTGCATGACTATGAACTGTTCCTTTTGGTTTTCCCGTGGTGCCGGAGCTGTAAAGGACCATTGCGTAGTCTTCTGATTCCATGGGTTCGGTGGGGCACTCTGTGCTTTGGTCTTTGACGAGATCGTGCCACCACAAGTCGCGCCCCTTGGTCCAGGGGATTTCTGTTCCCATTCGTTTTACTACGATAAGGTGTTTGATGGTGTCGACGCCTTCCACGCTCTTGTCAGCATTTTCCTTGACGCGTATCTGCTTTCCTCGTCTACAGGATGCGTCGGCTGTGAAGAGGATTCTTGCTCCGACATCTTGGAGCCGCATCTTCACAGCATCATATTTGAATCCGGAGAAGACCGGCACCGCAATCCCACCAATCTTGTAGGTGGCTAGCAGGGCCATGATGGTTTCGGGGATCATCGGCATCAAAATGGCCAGCGGGTCTCCTTTGCCGATACCGAGGCTTTTGAGCCCGTTAGCGATTCTGCACACCCCCTCGCTGAGTTCCCCATAGGTGAGCTGGCGGTCTTCACCTGTTTCGCTAACCCAGATAAGGGCGCGTTTGTCCTTATCATGTCTATCCAAAATGTTATGAACAATATTGAGTTTGCCGCCGATGAACCACTTAGCCCACTCGATACCCTGGGAAGTATCAAGTACCTTTGAGTAGGGCTGGTACCACTCGATCCCCAAATCCTCCAGAGCTGCATCCCAAAACCATTCAATGTCCATACTGCGGCGTAGAAGTTCTTCATAGGAGTTGATATCGTGCTTGTCCATAAAGCGCCGGATGTTACTTTTCTGAAGATAGTCGCCAGAGGCACGCCAAACTACATCGCTCATGCTAATCGCCAACCATGTCTGCAATATCCCTTGTTTTAGCTCATATTTGTTTACTTTGTCGGTGTTTCTTGATGTTATTTTCTTAGCTTGCATCAACCTTTTTAGCATCATCCTGCAAAGACAGAGAGCACGGTGAAATATGATGTCTAAGAGAATTGCCATTGTTGGTGTGGGCCAAAGCTCCTTTGGCAAACGAAAGGATTCCTCCATTCGCGATCTGTCCTTTGAAGCCTTCAGAGAAGCAATGGAGGAAACCAAGAATCTTGAAACCAAGGATATTGGTGCCTCGTTGGTTGCCACTGCTGCTGGCTATGACAAGCAACGGTCACCCGCAGCAGTGATTGCAGAGCACCTAGGTTTGAATCCGCAACCGACCTTTCTAACCGAGGCGGCTTGCGCATCAAGTACCGTGGCGCTGCGGACGGCGTGGTCGTTCATCAAGTCAGGGCTCCACGACGTGGTAGCAGTCATTGGATACCAGAAGATGACAGATATGACATCAGAGGCAATTCAAGAAGTGATGGGTCGAGCAGGTGATGTCATGTTCGAATCCCCCTTCGGGACCAGCATGCCGGCGTACTATGCGATGTTTGCACGAGCCCACATGGCGGCTTATGGGACTACTGAGGAGGATTTAGCTCGGGTGTCGGTGAAGAATCATTACTATAGCAAATTCAACCCCAAGGCGATGTATCAGAAAGAGTTTACGTTAGAGAAGGTGCTGAGCACTCGGGTTATTGCTAGCCCATTAAAGGGCCTCGATTGCTGCGCCAACGCTGACGGTGCCTCCTGTATCATTGTGGCAAGTGAAAAGCGAGCCAAGACCCTCACCGATCAGCCGGTTTGGATTACTGGTTTGGGACTAGGGTCGACCCCGATGTCGCTCGCCAGTCGCGCTCCACCCTTCACTGGCTTCGAAAGCGCGGTGGAAGCAGGGCGCCAAGCTTACGCTATGGCAGGCGTCACTGCTAACGATATTGATGTGGCGGAAGTCCATGACTGCTTTACTATCGCTGAACTCCTAGCGTATGGTGACCTTGGCTTCTGTAAGCGTAAGGATAGTGCCAAGTTGATCCGTGAAAAGGAAACCTACCTTGAGGGACGAATACCTGTAAACATTGATGGGGGACTCCTCTCTAAGGGACATCCCGTTGGGGCTACCGGTGGTTCACAGATTCGGACACTCGTCCATCAACTTCGTGGTCAAGGCGGAAAAGTGCAGGTAGAGGGCGCAAAAACCGCCCTAGGTCACAATGTTGGTGGAATTGGAATGTATTGTGCAGTAACTATTCTCCAATCATAAGCGGACGAAGGTGAATGAAATGAGTTACGAATTGTTTGGAAATGTAAGCTATGTGTCGCAGACTAAAATCAGCGAGTTTGTTGAACACCTAAAACGTGGTCAACTGATGGGAACCAAATGTGAGAAATGTCAAGCCGTTTTCTTTCCGCCCCGCGCCGATTGCCCAAAGTGCCTTGCTGAAAAGATGGAGTGGGTTGAAGTCAGCGGCGAAGCCACACTGATCACGTTCACCGAAGTGAACTTCGCGCCAACCGGGTTCGAAGCACCCTATATCCTAGCATTAGGGCGATTGATTGGTGGACAGCAGGTGTTCGCCAGGATGGGAAAGGACGTTTCCTTTGACCAGCTCAAGGTGGGGATGAAGCTAAAGCTAGTCCCGGCTCAGATCGGAGAAGAACGGGTTTCCTACGAGTTCCACCTACTCTGAGTAGGCTAGCGGAAGGCTGAGACGACTTCCTTTGCGAAGAGCGCTAAGGTGTCCTTGAGCTTCTTTGGATGAACAAAGAAGTTCACCACCATATGTCGGACCCCTGCAGCCTGGTATCCCTTGATGCCCTTTATTACATCTTCTGGCGCTCCGAAGAAAACTGGCGCTTTATCGAGGACTTCATCGGGTAGTTGTTTGGCTAATTCAAGTAGCCGTTCTGTAACCTCGGCGTTCATCACGAGGTGCCATGTCATGTCGAATTCTTCGGTGATGTCCTTGTAGCCCAGCCGCTTCAGGATGCGTGGTCTTGTGAGGAAGTAGATTTTGGCGCCCAGCCCTATGCTTTTTCTTGCCGTCTCGTAGTCCTCAGCCACCACTGTGAAAACGAAGGCAGCGGGTTCAATAGCATTTGGGTCCCGACCCGCCTGTTTTGCGTGCCCCCGAACGATTTTTAGTTTCTCAGCGTATTCGTCGGGGAACATACTGGCAGGTATCCAGCCGTCACCGAGTTGTCCCGCCATTTTCATCGTTTTGGGCGAGTTTGCTGCAATCCAGATCGGAGGGTTTGGCTCCTGAACTGGTCTTGGCTGAAGGAAGGCATCCTTGAGCTTGTAGTACTTCCCGTCGTGGTTTGCCACTTCTTCGGTCCAAAGTTTTCGGATAACCGCTACTGCGTCGCGTGTTCGCCCCAGCGCCTTCTCTAGACCAATACCGAAGGGAAAGAGGTTCATTGCCTCACCGAGGCCCACACCAAGGATTGTTCTGCCACCTGAGATGTGGTCACACGTTGTCACCATCTGAGCGAGCGCTGCGGGGTGATGGCGATATGTGTCGCCGACACAGGTTCCTAGCTTTATGTTCTCAGTTTTTGTAGCAACAGCCGAAAGAGCGCACCAAGCCTCTAGTGCGTCCCATCGCCTGATGCCAAATCCAACTGTGTGGTCTGGCATCCAAAAGGAGTCGAAACCCATTTTCTCGACATACGTCGCTGTGTCAAGGATTCGATCCCAAGCGGAGGGAGTTGAGACTACTCCGAACTTTAATTTGTCTCCCATGATATTCTGCCGCCTAATCAGGTCTTGTCTCAGACATGGACGTTTCTTTCATATAAGGTTGCGACTTGTTCCCATTTCTGGGACTTAGGGTTTAGGAATCTCCAGGGGCTGTCACAACGAAACGCCTCACAGCAACAGCTTGAGGTAGTTCACTGAGCGAATGACAACAAACTTAATCAATTGGATAGGTATACTGTCGTCCTCCATTTTGTTAAAACACTCTCAAAAGAGGAAGAAGTGTGATGTACAAGACAATTCTCCTGAAGAAGGAACCTGAGCACAAGATTGCTTGGCTGGTGTTGAACCGACCGGAAAAAATGAACGCAATTAATTCTGAACTCATGGAAGAGATGCACCGGATGCTCCAAGAAATTGAGGATGACCGGGAGATTTGGGTTCTCATCCTGACCGGGGCTGGTGAGAAGGCGTTTTCTGCAGGAGCTGATCTGTCATGGTTCGATGGTATTACGCCTACACATGCACGGGACCTCAGCACAGAGGGGCAAACACTCTTCTCCCAGATTGAGAATCTTCGGCAGCCAGTAATTGCTGCAATAAATGGCTATGCGTTGGGTGGAGGCTGCGAAATTGCTCTGGCCTGTGACTTTCGTATAGCAGCGGAGCGGGCTAAGATTGGGCTGACCGAGGTTGGTTTATCCCTGCTCCCAGCTGGAGGAGGAACCCAGCGATTGCCTCGCATCATCGGCATCGCCAAAGCCAAGGAAGCTATCATGTTTGCTAGACGTTACACTGCTAAGGAAGCACTACAACTAGGTTTGGTACACAAGGTGGTGCGTGACGAAGCCTTTGAAGAGGAGGTTCGGAGCTTTGCTCTGGAACTAGCGGGTCAGTCGCCTATTGCGGTGAAACTGGTTAAGCAGTGCATTAATCAGGGCAGTCAGGTTCCCTTGGATGTTGGTCTTGAACTTGAAGCCCGAGCATTCGGCACACTGTTCTCTACAAAAGATATCTTCGAGGGTATCGCTGCATTCCTTCAAAAGCGTAAACCAAAATATTCAGGCGAATAGCCCAAAGGAATTGTATCTATTATGAAGGAGATAATGTTATGCCTTACATTATGGAGCAGCAGCGCCTGTCCGAGACAGTTGAATTAATTGATGTGCAGGGCTGGAAAAGTCCACGTACAACAGGCGTACTTCTTGTGCAAGGCTCGGACACCGCTATTGTAGAAACCGGTCATACAAGCTGCGGTTCCCGCATTCTTGCTGAACTAGAGAAGCGCAAAATTCCACATGATAAGGTTCGATACGTGTTTGTCACACACCGACACGGAGATCATTGCGGTGGCGCTACACCTCTTATTGAAGAACTCCCAGAAGCGGTCGTAGCTGGTCACAAATACGCCTTAGCTACGCTGCAGAACCCAGAACGCTTGAACGCAGGCGCACGACAGCTTTTCGGGCCATTTGCTGAAGATATCAAGCCGCTACCCTCAACTGCGACAACGAGAGAATTAAATGGCGGCGAAGTAATCGACCTTGGGCAGGGTGTTGAAATCGAGGTGGTGAGCACCCCTGGACACACTTCAGATCACCTAGCATACTTTGAGCGGAAGTCAGGGACACTCTACACAGGAGATGCAGCAGGGCTCCTAGGTCCTTACAGGCATACGGTACTGCCTACCGCTTTTCCACCATCATTCAAGTATGATATCTATCGGGCATCCCTAGAGCACCTAAGAACGTACAACCCTGAATATCTAGTTTTTTCGCATTTTGGCGCTGTAACCAGTCCAGAAATAACCAGAACCTTTGACCATGCCCTAGAGACACTGGATGTCTGGCATGAAACTATTGTGAGCGCATGGCATGGGGAGTCGCCAAAGACTGCTGCAATGAACGCCGTTAGAGAACGGTTTTTAGGCGAAATCGAGGTTTTCCCCAAAGAGTCCCGCTCTACCATTATCCAAGTTCTGGCAAAGGGGTTTATGCGCAGCCTATTCCCAGACAAGACATAGCGACTAACCAAGCGATTTTGGAAGAGCAAAACCTTCAAACGAGTAAGCTAATAGTGGAGAATGTTATGCCTGAGCCATAACTGGAAACAGCAAAGTTATGCGCTTCTAGCTTTACTGACTGTTTCTAATCCGAGTCTGAAAGCCTCCAGGTTGGCTTCCTTCAACCTTCGAACCCGGGAGGATATTACCTCTTCCAAATCCTCCTGTGCAAGCGGTATCAGCTGAGATCCTACAAGAGCACCGACCATAACTGTGTTCATTACTAGTGGGTCACCAGCTTTAGTTGCTAGCTCCACAGCATC
>CBDVBC010000095.1:0-6298 GCA_965372125.1 Candidatus Hermodarchaeota archaeon
CTCCCCCGCCAGCTCTCCGGCGGAGAACAGCAGAGGACTGCCATCGCGCGTGCCCTTGTGGGTAAACCCAAGGTCATCTTTGCAGACGAGCCCACAGGCAACCTCGACTCCAAAACCGGCGAGACAATAATGCAGCTCCTAAAGACCCTGAACAAGCGAGAGAAGGTCACTCTCATATTAGTGACCCACGACAAAGGCCTCGTGAAATTCGCCGACAGGCACTTCACCATGAGCGACGGGCAGCTACAAACCAGAAGAGCAACCTAGAAACAAAGTACCCTAACAAAGGGCTGCTGCACCAACTAGACAAACAGAGGACAAACCTGAAAAAAAGGTAGAAGAGGGGAGGCGCCTTGCCGCCCCTCGCTAAAGCGAGTAGAATACCCTAGATTAGGGGAGCCATTCAGTTTCGCACAGGCTGTGGTGAGCCGAGCTCCTCTTCCTCAATCCGGAAGGCTACCTTCACGGTTGAACGGAATACGCTGATTTTTCCGTCCTTGACCTTTCCAGTCATAGAAACGACGTCCACCCCAATAATATTCCGAACCGAGACTGAGGCGATTTGCACAGCCTTCTGGCAGGCATCCTCCCAGCTCTTAGTCGACTCACCAATTATCTCAATCACTTTCACTACTGTAATCTTGTTTCACCTAATAGCGTGTATTTTGGTTCTTGCTCCGCTAATCTGGTAGTTCTCAGCTTAAAGTTTTCTCTTGCTTCGCCTAGTCGGGACAGAGCTTAGGCTAATGAATGAACCCGTAGATAGCGGATTTGGCCTCTAGCGTTCGAAGACGAAAGCGATCTTGACTGTCGAGCGGTATGTTTTGATTTTACCGTCATTGATTGTGGCAGTCATACTTACGACATCAACGCCGACGAGCCCCCGCAGCGTCTTAGCAGCGGTCTTCACTGCGCTCTGAGCGGCGGCCTCCCAGCTCTTGGTTGACTCGCCGATGATTTCGATAACTTTGATTACACCCATAATAGATTCCTCCCCCTCCCTTTGCCAGTTATCCGCTAAAAGCTTTCTAATGCACCGCCTCTCCAGGCGCCCCGCGTTTAGCCTCGCGCCCACCTTGAAGTCAAAACAAGCAATGGCTTTTTAAACGGTACCTCATCCATCGACCAACAACCCCCAAGACGCACCATTATGGGAATTAAGTAATTTCCGAGGTTAACAATTATGGGTGATTTATCTGATAAGGGATTAAATTCACGCACCTCAGCCGGCACAGCTATCCGGCTAAGTCGTGATCCAAACCCTCAAAGCGGCATGTGCTCAATCTGCATCAGGGACTGCAAGGTCCTCTGCACGATCAGCAAAGCCGCCTTTCGAGGCCACGAAGTTATCTACCCTGAGCCCCAGGCCTTCGGCGCAAGCACCGCGTCAGGCAACAAGGACTACGGCATTGACTGGTCACACTTCCAGCTGATGGCCTCACTCCAGGGAGCACAGGGTATCGAAGCAGACTCAGACAAGGCTCTCTTCATAAACGTCGACACGTCCGTCACAGCCGGCGGCGTGCCGCTGAAGATCCCCCTCGTCATCCCCGGGCTCGGCTCAACTGCTGTAGCCAAGAGGAACTGGGAGGGACTCTCCATGGGCGCATCACTGGCCGGTGTACTGCAGGTCGTCGGAGAGAACGTCTGCGGCATGGATGGCCAAAGCAAGTTCAAAACCGTAAGAGGACGAAAACAAGTAACCTCCTCACCCGACATGAAGTTCCGGATAGACTCCTACCGGAAATTCTGGGACGGCAAACACGGCGACATCGTCGTCCAGACAAACGTTGAAGACCAGCGACTAGGCGTCGAAGTCTACTCCCTCTCCAAGCTAGAGGTCAACGTCATCGAACGCAAATGGGGACAAGGCGCAAAAGCCATCGGCGGAGAAGTACGCCTTACAACCCTTGAGCGTGCCAAGCTCCTACACAGCCGAGGTTACATCGTACTGCCCGACCCGACGGACAAGAATGTCCAGGAAGCCTTCAAGGACGGCGTCTTTGCGAGCTTCGAACGCCACAGCCGAGTAGGCATGCCAGAACACCCCGGCATGCTCGAGGACATCGACTGGATCCGCGACCAAGGCGCCAAACGCATCTTCCTCAAAACCGGCGCCTACCGACCCGAAGCAGTCGCCTTCACACTCAAAGTCGCCTCTGACGCCAAAGTAGACCTAATGACCTTCGACGGCGCCGGCGGCGGCACAGGCATGAGCCCTATTCCTCACATGTGTGACTTGTCTACTCCGACGGTTTACCTGTTTGCGCAGGTGTTGAAGGGCTGCGAGATGCTCAGGAAGAAGGGTCGTCATGTGCCTGACCTGGCTATTGCTGGTGGTTTCATCGCCGAGTCACAGATGGTCAAGGCTATCGCTATGTCTAACATCGATGGCAGTGGCCCGATAGTGAAGGCTATTGGTATGGCTCGTTCTCCCTTGACGGCTGCCATGAAGGCGGATTACTTCATGCAGCTTGCTAAGGAGGGCAAGTTGCCGAAGGGCTTTGTCAAGGAGTATGGTGATGATCCTGAGAAGTTCTTCATTGCCTCCACCGAGTTGAAGAGCAAGCTTGGCGATCGCTATGCGAGCTATCCGAAGCCGGCGGTTGGCGTGTATACCTACTTCCATAAGTTGCAGGTTGGTATGATGCAGTTGATGGCTGGTATGCGTAAGTGGAAGGTTGAGCTTCTGGACCGCGACGGGCTTAGGACCCTTTCCCCGCTTGCTGAGGAGGTGTCGGGTATCCCGATGCCCCACAGAGGAGTGGAGAAGATCTTCAAACGGCTTCTCTAGAGTAACATCCTTTCTCCGTGGCTGGGGTTGTTCCCCGGCCCCTCTCTTTCTTTTTTCTCTCTCCAGTAGTGAGAGCTATTTCGGTTTCTGGTAAGCTGAAGTGGATCGAGTCGGTGTTTACCGGAAGGAGGGGATGATGTCTTTTCCGAAGCTGGTGAGCGATTTGAGGTGGTCTTTGGTGCGGGGGAGGCTAAGGAGGAAGTATTGGTCACCGGCGTCCTTAGCTTGTTCGACGCGCTGGACGTAGACCTTGGGGTCGTAGGTGGGCATCATCATGTGCATTGCGCCGCCCATGAAGGCGAGTTTGTCTGTGCGGTTTGCTCGCTTGGCGGCTTCTTGGACTGTTTGCCGCATTGTTTCGATGTTGGTGTTTGGTCCGAACTGGGGGAGGTAGCAGATGTCTGCGTATCTGCCGGCAAGTCGGAGCATGCGCTTACCTACTCCGCCGAAGAGGAGCTTGGGGTAAGGCTTCTGGACAGGCTTTGGTTCCAGGATTGCTTCTTTGGCCTTGTAGTGTTTGCCTTTGTGGGTGACTTTGTCCTGGGTCCATAGCTTGATCATGAGCTGTAGGCCTTCCTTGGTCTTGTCGACCCGGATTTTAGGTTCGTCCCAGGTGCTGTAGCCTTCGAATTCGACCTGGGACCATCCTGCGCCTACGCCGAACACTACTCGCCCTCCTGAGAGGATATCTAGGGTGGATACCATCTTGGCTAGTATCCCGGGGGGTCGGAAGGGGATGGGTGTGACGAGGGTGCCCAAGTGTATTTGTTTGGTTTTTCCTGCTAGGTAGGTTAGGGCGATCCATGATTCGAGTGTTGCGTCGGGGTCGGGGCGTTTGAGGAAGGGTGCGGCGCCCCACTGGTAGTGGTCGGGGATGAGGGCTCCATCAAAACCGAGGTCATCGGCTTTCAGGATGGCCTTCTCTACTTGTGCGTAATCATTTGCCCAATTACCTAGGCCGCCTAGATAAAATTTCATAGTATCACCTATATTTGTTTGATATTAGAGAGTTGTTGTTTTTTGTCTTTGTAGTAGGTTGCTGCTGTTTACTTGAATGATGGGATGATGTCTTTGGCGAAGCTTGTGAGCGAGTCGAAGAATGTTTTGTTTCGGGGTAGGGCTACGAGGAAGTATTTGTCTCCAGCGTCCTTGGCCGCTTCGATGCGTTGGATGTAGAGTTTGGGGTTGTAGGAGGGCATGACCATGTATAAAGCGCCGCCCATGAAGGCGAGTTTGTCTGCTCGGTTTGCTCGCTTGGCGGCTTCTAGGACTGTTTGCCGCATTTCTTCGGTGTTGGCTTTTAGTGTGAATTGGGGGGTGTAGCATATGTCTGCGTATTTGCCGGCGAGGCGGAGCATTCGTTTGCCTGCTCCTCCGAAGAGGAGTTTGGGGTAAGGCTTCTGGATTGGCTTTGGTTCTAGGACTGCTTCCTTGGCTTGGTAGTGTTTGCCCTTGTGGGTGACCTTGTCCTGGGTCCAGAGCTTTATCATGAGCTGGAGGCCCTCCTTGGTCTTGTCGACCCGGACTTTGGGTTTATCCCAGGTGCTGTAGCCTTCGAACTCGACTTTTGACCATCCTGCGCCCACGCCGAACACTACTCGTCCACCTGAGAGGATGTCAAGTGTGGAGACCATCTTTGCCAAGATTCCGGGTGGTCGGAGAGGAATAGGGGTGACGATGGTACCCAGTTGTATCTGCTTGGTCTTACCGGCAAGGTAGGTCAGGGCGATCCATGCATCGAGGGTGGAGTCGGGGTTGGAGCTTTGGAAAATTGGTGCTTTGCCATATTGGTAGTGGTCGGGGATGAGGGCTCCGTCAAAGCCCAGGTCTTCTGCCTTCAGGATAGCCTTCTCGACTGTTGTGTAGTCACGTGCAAAGTTTCCTATGCCGCCTAGAAAGAATTTCATGATATTTTTCTCCTGGGGGTTAGGGGAATAGTCCGCGTAGTTTTATTGCGTTTGCTATGCGTTCTACTGCTACGATGTAGGCTGCTGTGCGCATGTGTACCTTTTCTCGCTTGCCGACATCATAGACTGTCTTGAAGGCTGTGACCATTCGTTCTTCGAGTTTGCCGTTGACTTTTTCTAGGGTCCAGCTTTCTCGGGTGAGGTTCTGGAGCCATTCGAAGTAGGAGACTGTGACTCCGCCGGCGTTTGCGAGGATGTCGGGGACCAGGAGGGTTCCCTTCTCGTAGAGGATGTCGTCGGCTTCGGGTGTTGTGGGTCCGTTGGCGCCTTCACCGACAATCTTTGCCTTGATCTTGGGTGCGTTCTCGGCGAGTATTTGTCCTTCTAGGGCTGCTGGGATGAGTATGTCGACGTCTAGTTCGAGGAGTTCTGCGTTGGTGATTTTCTCTGCTTCGGGGTAGCCTACTACCGTCCGGTTCTTGCTCTTGAACTGCTTGACGGCTGCTGGGTCTAGGCCGTCAGGGTTGTAGATGCCTCCGCGGGAGTCGCTTACGCTGACTATCTTTGAGCCCAGCTCTTCTTGGAGTAGGGCTGCATGGTAGCCGACATTGCCGTAGCCCTGGATAGCGCAGGTTGTCTTGGCTAGGTCGAGTTTGATCCGTTTGGCGGCTTCCCGGACGGTGATGGTGACGCCCCGGCTGGTCGCCTCCTTTCGTCCTAGACTTCCTCCTACTTCGATGGGCTTGCCAGTTACCACCCCGGGTACTGCGTAGCCCTTGGCTTTGGAGTAGGTGTCAAAGATCCATGCCATCTCTCTCCCGGATGTGTAGACGTCGGGGGCCGGGACGTCCCGGTAGGGTCCGATTATCTCCATGATTTCGCTTGTGTAGCGGCGTGTGAGGCGTTCTATCTCGCCTACGCTCATTTCCTTTGGGTTACAGATGACTCCGCCTTTACCGCCGCCGTAGGGGAGTCCGACGACGGCGCATTTCATCGACATCCACATCGCAAGGGCCCGGACCTCATCCAAGCAAACCTTGGGATGATAGCGGATGCCTCCCTTGTAGGGTCCGAGGGCGTCGTGGTGTTGGACCCGGAATCCCCGGAATACCTTGATGCGCCCGGTGTCCATTCGTACTGGGATGGCGACTTCTAGGACGCGTTTTGGGAGTTTTAGGACCTCGTGGATGTCGGGGTCTAGCTTCATTTTCTGGGCTACTATTTCTAGTTGCTTTAGGGCTACTTGGTAGGGGTTTGGGTCGTCGCAGCTAATATCCTCCATGATAACCTGCCTCTATTATTAAGTGGAGATTGTTAGATTGTCTGGGTGGGTAAAAAAGCTTTCAACTTGCTAGCTTGGCGGGAGGGGGACGGGTTTTTTAGGCGGGTCTTCAAAAGGGAGGAGCGTAGGAGAATATTGGTTGGTTGTGTTATGCCTCTTCAGCATATCAAAGATGAGCTACGTATCCTCGGCGTAGATGATGCCCGTTTCATGCGTGAACGTGACCAGTGGACGCGTCTTGTCGGTGTGGTGCACCGGGGGGGGCTGTGGATTGAAGGATGCCTCCAAACACCTATTCGTGTGGATGGTGATGAC
>CBDVBC010000096.1:0-6260 GCA_965372125.1 Candidatus Hermodarchaeota archaeon
ACCTTCTCCTTACTCCGAACCCACTTCAGCAGCCGCCGGAAAGACAGTTCCGGCTGCTGTATCTTCCCCTTGAGAAGAGCAAAGAAGACATGGACAACCCGAGAGTCCTGTTCAACAAATTTCCTTATGACCTCAGTACCAAGTGAAACCCCACTCTCCTGTCGAATTCGAGACCGGATTTCCTCTAGGGGTACACCTTGCCTGTGGAGTTCTCGGATTATTCTATGCTGTGGCATAAACTGAAG
Organism: Candidatus Hermodarchaeota archaeon; assembly: GCA_965372125.1. Lineage (GTDB taxonomy): Archaea > Asgardarchaeota > Hermodarchaeia > Hermodarchaeales > Hermodarchaeaceae > YT-063. Next base: position 246 of record CBDVBC010000096.1, read on the forward strand.
CAGATAAGGAAACAGCTCCAACACATCCTCAGGAACAAGGTGTCCATCAGAGAGGGCACGCTAACATCCTCAGGAACTTGACCATCAAGCCAACCAATAACAGCCCTCAAACTCCTATCGACTCCCGTCTCCTTGAGTACTTTCCGCGCAGTATGGGTAAAGTTTGTATGACGGAACCGCCTATGGAGGTTCAGCGTATGAAAGAAGGCATCAACGATATCCTGGTCAATCTTAAGGCGCTTATCGCCACCCTTGATTATCGCCTGTATACAATCATTAACAAGGGTAACTTGGTACTTGTCAAATACCATCTCCCGAATTTCCGAATAAGCGCGGTCTGCATCCTTTCCTAATTCTTGGACATACCTAATAACTGGAAGATCATCAAAGGGTCCTTTAGACCGTGTACATTCCAACATCCGTAAAACCTTCTCCGCCTTCTCCTGTCTAGTAGTAGCAGACAAGAAAACAGGAAGACCAACGGCGCTCTGCAAAGAGTCATGCTCTGTAATTCCGAGTCTTTCATGTTTCGAACCTCCTGTCTCGATACCAAATTCGAATAGAAGCTTGCTAACGAAATCAGTATTACCATAAACAGCAACAGAGACTACCAAGTTTCCTGGATCTGCATGACCGTCACCATCAAAGAGGCCCTGAATGAACCTGATTTTAAGTTCTCTAGGGGCATGCTTTCCAAGTATCCAGTCCATCTTGGCTGGATTGTAAGTGTGATTCCCTCTAGGGGGGAGTCCGAGGACTGCTTCATTAAACCATGTGAGAAAAGCGCTAGGACTCGAACACCACGTATGAGTTAGACCAGCATTAGGACTAGCTTTACCTGGTGGTATGTCTTTACCGGGTTTCGTGGGGAAGCCGATACAAGTAAGGTAGTAGGCTACACGGTCACCAAAGCCCTTACTCCAAGTATTAGGCTCTCCTCTTCTAGTGGTGGTGGAGAGCGCTATCTGGAAAATACTGGTAAATACAGAAGAAGCCCCTATGCTTCCATCACTGAGCGAGACACCAGCAATGTATGCAAGCGCAAGGAGTCTGTCATCGATTTTGAGGACTGACCCAAACTGGCGAGCACAATTGTCGAGGAATTCAGAAGTTGGTCCAAATTTACGAAGCCGTTTAGTGAGGTAGACATCTGGGTTGTCAAGAGTTGGTAGCTGTAACAAAACCTGATGTAGCTGCTTATAATCAGTGATTCGGGGTGGAACCTGAATCCAACGAACAGAAACCCTATTCTCAGTTGCAGTGGGAAGCCACAAGAGCCCCTGATTGGGTGGAGTAGCGGGGATACTGGATACAAGCCTGATGAGGTAAGGACGATTGAGCCTGTGGAAATTCCTAGCAATCTCATCTACCTTGAGTTTCAAATGAAACTCGACATCCCGTGGATGATAACCAGCTCCTATGAGTTGAAGGAAGGTAAGGTAACGTTCAGCAGCCTTAAGCCATCTATCAATCTCGGGATGATTCAGTAAATGATGGTGCAGAACAAAAGTTTTGATGCGATCTGAAATGTCTTGAAATATGCGAATACCATTGTTAGATTCAAGGTGCTTAGCAAGACTAAACCGAATCTTTGGTATGAAAGCTGCACGAGCCTCAAGTATGCCAAGGAGCTTGGGACGATCTCTACCCTTAATCCAGCTATAAAAGGTGGTCTTACTAATTTGTATACGCAACCCAGGCTTAACAAGGGTCCAGGACCGCAAGGCAGGGTCACCAATGACCTGGAAATAGAGCCTAACCCTACGATGATACACATCGAAGCTTGGATGGCTCAAAATCAAGGGAAAAGCACAAAGAGCCTGCACATAAGTTTCCCAATCGGGAATGTGTGTGAACCGAGCAGGGTCTGGAGCGCCCTTACGAAGGGCAAGGAGGAACTGGATTACTTCAGGGTCCGGATTCAAGTAGTCTAGACGATTAGAGGGTTGTGGAAGGAATGTGCTACGGAACTCGTGGTCATCAGCAGAACGAAGTATCAAGCCAGTAAGGGTTCCAGCGTCTACCTCGTGAAGCTTCTCCAAGACGATAGCATCCTTGATTGAGGCTTGTGTTGGTGATTCTAACCCTTTTGAGGGAGCTTCCGGTGTTTTGGGTGAGTGCCCGTCGCTAGCCATTGATCAAGACCCTCCTGCTCTATTATTGGCCTGGCTTCTGAGCCGCCCTTGACGCCCAGCCGTATGAGGAGCTCGCCAAGAGACAGAACAGAAGAAACAACATGGTCGGTCCACAAAAGGTTGCTGACAGTCTGAGGATAAGGGAATTTGCGGGGAGCCCCGGAACGAAGCTTGCCAGTGTTCTCCAGGAGGCTGATGGTGATGAAGGTGCCCACCTCCTTTGCCAGACGAAACTTGTAATCGTGATAAGTGGCGCGGCACTTCAGCCACCCCCAGGCGCTCCAGCACTTGGCCTTGGCAGAGTAGGTACACTCCACCAGAATCCGCTCCTCTATGAAGAAATCGAAGATAAGCCCCTCCCCACAGGCTTCCAGCACCCACTGCTCCTTGTGGGAGAAGCCCACGCTGCTGAGCATGCTGGTGACCTCGATTTCCTGGGGTGTTCGCTGGGGTCGGCGAGCCATCCCCTGCCAGTAACTCCGTGACCGGCTCGATTTCCTTTGGCTGTGTTCTCTCGCCTTCATACACATCAACGCCACAGTGACACGATGCTCTGCTGGTAACGGGTAGGGCAACTCGACGGCACAACTTGCCACCAAGTATCTTCTCCCAAGAGGGTACATAACCTACCCTAATACAATCCTTCGCAATCATAACACGACACTACTCTAAATTGTATACAGGGATACTTTAAAAGGTTTGAAGAGGTTTAGGAGTCCGCTTCAGGCTTATTTTCATGAAAGAAGGCTTTAAAGGAGTTTTTTACTGTTCAATCTACATCAATTCTGTACAAGAATTTTCATTCAACAATTCTCTAGCATGTTTTTCCCGATTTTCCGCTGTTTCAGCGGTGAAATAGGAGATGGCAATGTGTAGGCCGAGGAAACTGAATGATTCCCGGGTTTCCACACCAAAAGAAATATAAGAAAACCAAATTCCGGCGATTTCTTGAGGCTAGTGAAGTGTCTACCATATCGAAGGGTTCACGATGGCATCGGTGGCCAAAAGGTCGTTCAGTAGCTGGATTAAGGCAACTAGGTCTAGGCAGTATCTTGGCGGTGATGAATCAAACACGGCATCTAATTGTGACTACAAGGGATGAAAAGCGCCGACGGATGGTAGCGGCAGGACAAGTTGCCATATGGAATACACGAGGTGTAAGAGTGGCTGTATTGGTGCCTTCATGGAAGGAAGGTCAAATAATCCGTAAATTACTGGTAGAGCAATTCGGCGAGCGACGAATAGGAGGATCACCACGATGGCAGCCATTAGAGGAGCTGATGGAGTGTGATGTGCTAGTATTGACGTATGAACGGTTCGTCAACTATCTACATTTTCAATCCCGCTGCGGATTCTATAGGCTCGTACTTCATAATATGCATCAGCTAATACGAAGCCGAAGGATGCTGGTGCTGGAAACCCTGTTGGAGAGAGTTGCCCGTTTACAGTCAGGATTTCGTATCTGTTGTACAGCGAGCGGGTTGCCCTCTGAATGGATAGAATGGTTTCAAAGACAGTTCCCAGAAACCAAGATTGCCAGACGGGGAACCATCCATAATCTAACGCCCAATCAAATTTTGATGATTGATAGAGGTGATTTATCGGTGGAAGATGTGGTTCCTGAGTCGTCTGAATCGTGTTGCCTTGTAGTGCCTCGAAAAATGAGGAAGGAGGTAGTAGAATTGATGGCACAAGAAGGGTCTAGGGTGACGGTGCTAGGGTATGGGGATGTAGTTAAAGACCGGTTTTCATGGGTTGGCGTAGATTTGTGCCATGGCTGGCCAACACCAGAAGAAACGGAACTATCCCTAAGACATCTAGCTACAAATGGAAAACTAGCTATACTCTATGACGGTAATCAAGAAGGAGCTTCAGAGGATATCGTTTACCAAAATTTCTTTGCCCCTCTTAATGAGCGAGGATTCATAGGGTGGAGTGGCACACTAAAATCAACGGGGGCGTCTATTGCGGGGCAACACCCTGTGATTGGGCTTGTACTGCAGCTGTTGCGGAAGATACGCTATGTGAGGGAGTTAGGGGACATATTTCGGTCACTATTCCTTTTTTCCCAGAATGAAGAAGAGTTTGTGCAGGAGTGTGAGGCTGCTGTAGCACGGTTACAGGAACTAGACCTAGTAGACCATCCACTCTACCCATCTTCAGGACGGGAAATACGAGCAGGGTGGATGAGATTAACCAAGGAGGGGCGACGATTAGCCAGCGATTTTGCCGCCTTGGAGGTGCCAAAGGCCCTGGCAAGAATCCAGAGTCTCACAGAGTTAGTGGAAATCCTGCCAGAAGTGTATGAATGGATTTCCCCTGAGAATCTCGAAATGCTACTCTACTGGTCAAGCGGTGGGAAACCACCCCCAACACTTCAACCTACAAGGAACCCCGAGTTGTACCAGTATCTTGGCAGAGTCTATCGATTGATGAGATTCATCACAAAGTCAGTCGGCATTGCTCCACTACCAGAATGGGAGCAGATACACAAATGGCCCATACATGTAAAGCACCGGACAAAACCCCGCGTGTCTGATATACAAGCATTGAAACGACTGACTAAACGTCTCTACTTCCATGTCATTAAGGTGGATGTGAAGTCACAGGGATTAGATGTAGAACCTTGGCAGGTCATCGATCCCCGAGAACTCGCTCAACTAGAAGATTTGGAGTTAGGACAGGTGAAGCGGCTCCTCTTCGGATTCTTTGAAAAACACACCACAACTCGACGCAAAACTCTGGAGTACTGGGTTAAGAAACAATGGCTTCGAGAAGAAACCCTTGAAAAAGTGATAGCCATTGCTAGCCGTCTTGTGAGGGGGTACTGGCGGCGCGGTGTTGGTCGACCGAGAACTGTATTAATGCGCCACCAGGAGGGAGCCTAGGTGCAGTTACAACAGGAAATCAGGAAATGCCAGGAATGTGTCTGTTTTGCTCGCAGCCGCCGAGTCTGCGCTCTCGCCTGGTGGTTAAAGAAAGTTGCACCATCAAAGATACCTGAGCCAATTGAGTCCCGAGCAGGACACTGTACACCGAAGGCGATGGTCTGTCGATGGTTTGCTGAGCCCCAGTTCACTTTATCACAATTAGAAAAAGGAATGCCGAGCCTAAGGCAATTAATGGAGGGAATAAGTCAGATATGGATTTGCCCTCTTCCCTTATGTGATGGTACTATAGAACTGTCGAAGAGGGGGTACGGGCGTTGCAAGGTTTGTAGGGCAAAGATTCGGCAGAGGAAAGGTCAGGTCGTTGTACAGACAAGGGCGAAAGATGTTATTCCTGCACGAGTGGAGAGGCTAGTTGGTTTTCTTCCCGAGGAGTTACAGTATTGGAGGAAAGTAAAGCCAAAACGGCGCTCCATATTCTTAGGACCCGACTATGAGATTGTCAGCATAACCGATAGAGGTGTGGCTATCACTCCAAAAGGGTCTAGTGACCAGCGGCGGAGGAGGCGGTATGGGTGGCGTGCTTTTAGGACTCTTCTTATCCCACAAGGAGAACTTTCTGAACCTGACAGGGCGGCGCTAACTCGACACAAGACCGTTATTTTCGAGTATTCGCTGCCGCATCCATTGCACTATCTCGATTGTGAAGACAATCTTTCTACTGCTGTAGTGGATGCGCGAGACAACCCTGTTTGGCTCTTCAACTTCAATCTAGCCTTAGCAATAAGCCAGATGGTACGTACTGTTGAGATTATGGCAGCATGTAATGCGTCAATGGAGGAGACAACCAATGTAGCATTCACACAACTAGACATCCTAGTAGAGGGCTTTCAAGAACTGGAAACAAAACTATTGACCCGCAAAGTCTATCGTCAAATTGAAGGACGAACTAGCCTAATCCGGGAAACCTACATGAGAGAAAAATTAAGATC
>CBDVBC010000097.1:0-6189 GCA_965372125.1 Candidatus Hermodarchaeota archaeon
GTCTAGGTATCTCCCATGACGAGACATCAGTTATCGTGGTTGAACTAGGATACGGCTATCCTGCGGCGATGGCTGCTGACAAGGGACTGGTCGTGGATGGAGTTGGAGGAACTATCGGCGGCCCCGGGTTTCTTACCCTTGGCGGGATGGACGGCGAACTAGCTTATCTACTCGGTGGCTTCTCTAAGGGTACTCTCTTCCAGGGTGGGGTTCTCTCGATGCTCGGTGAGCCTAACCTGAGCCCAGAAGACTTCGCCGACCGTCTTGCCAAAGGTGACGAGAGAGCTCAAGCTGCCTGGAATGGCGTAGCGGAAGGACTCACAAAAGCGGTAGCTCAGCTCAAGGTTTCTGTACCTGGTGCGCGGGAAATCCTTTTGTCGGGTCGGCTCACTCGGGTGGGCAAGCTAGTCGAGGACCTCGAAGAACGCATGACCCAATTTGGTATCCCGGTAAGGCGCATATCTCGCTTGGGGGACAAATCCAAGGAGGCAGCTCAGGGCGCTGCAATCTTTGCCGACGGGCTTGCTGGTGGACCTTTCACGACCATCGTTGAAGCGATGCGGCTGCGTGATTGCGGCGGATCAGTGCTGGACTGGATTTCACTACCACAGGCAAAAATGATTCGTCAAATGCACAAGGAGGCATAGCTAGCCTCATACGGCTCTCAAAGTACAAGGTCTAGTGTTCTGGCGAAGTGATTACACGGGCGCCAAAGTTATTGCCACGTGTTGCGATGATTGTTCCGCCACTTGTTGCGTCCAGAACCCGGGAGACGGCTTGCTTGATTGCCTTGATACTAGTAGTACCTCGCGATAGTCCGTAGCAGGCAGGTCCCCAGGAGCTCTGCCCTGCACCAAAGGCGCCGGCTTCAAGCATAGCAGTGATGCATGTGGCGATCACTGGGTTTGCGAAGCGTCCACCCTGGGCTGTGGCAAAGCAATCACCTACTAGACGCTGAATGGTGGTTAGTGACTGCCCAAAGCGGGTGATATCGTCTTCTACTAGAGCTGGCAGAAGCTGCATTAGTACAATCTGACCGATTTCCTTGGATTGCTCTCCCTGAGCGAGAGGTATCTTGGAAAAAGCCTGTTCTTCCGCAGCACCACTAAAGCCTCGAGGAAGGTTCGGCAAGGCAACTACGAACACCCAGTCTTCAGGTACTTCATGACGGAATAAGAGGGGAGGAACATATCCCTCTAGAGCCTCTGCATCTTCGTTGTCAGTTGGGACTGGAATTCCACCATCTATGACAAACCCTCCCCTCTCAAATGTAGCAGTGCCAACCCCAGACACTTCGCCTCGACCAGTTGCTCTAGCCAGTTCTTGGATGTTCACCTCTCGCTCCAATAGTGTGGCGAAGGCTGTACCTAAAGCCAGCGACACCTGTGTTCCCGACCCTAGGCCAACATGTTCTGGGATTTCCGCATGGACGGTAGCCCTCAATCCTCCAGTATAATTGAAATGTTTCTTGAAGATTCTCACAAGATTGCGGACACGCTGACTTGAGAGACCTTTCACTGAAACTCCCAGTTTAGTACGCTCAGCGGTAAGGGAGAAGACTGGACGACGAATAGCTACGCCCAGGGAGCCATAACGACGCCCCGACCCTCCCAGGGGGTCGATGAAACCAAGGTGAAGACGTGCACCAGCCTCCACAGTAACAGCCCTGTTGTCAGAAGTACTCATAACCAATAGACCTGCCGCTGAACTAGATAAAGAACATCATCCACCACACCAGAATGAATTGAATTCGGCGCTATACGGTGAACAAGACTGTGATATTCCTGGATACGCGTGTACAGTCTCTCCGTTAGGTTGGGATCAGAATCGGATAAGGCAACAATCCGGGTAGCATGAATCACGCTTTCGATGGCTGCGAAACGGGCCCGGGAGTGAACCTGAGGCAGTCTGGAAGGCGCTTCTACCTCCTTTATCCTGCATTCATACTCTGGGGGATTCTCTACCTCTTGGGGCTTTAGAGGCTCCTCGATATCCACCTCTAGATAGCCCAGCATCCCACGAAGACGCGGTGGTCTCACGCTCTTCGCAGGGTCAAAAAAGAAGGTTTCAGTGTCTCGCCGTTTGAATGCGGTGTTAAAGAAGATTCGGGAGTCATCGGTGATGTTAATGACTGCCTCCGGCACTTCCAGCAGGTTTCGGGCAGTCTGTGTCTCTGCATAGGGACGTATTACAAGGTTTGCACCCGGCTGGACCCAAACTCCCATCGGCGCAACATTCGGTGTACCATCTGATGCGATGGTGGAGAGAATGGTTTCCACAACAGTTCCTGGGATAAAGCCCATCCTACGCAGCGAAGAAGGGGGAAAGGAAATCAACGACACCTCCAGTGAACATCACGCAACTTATCTTTATCTGCCTTTAGGCTTCCTGCGTGACTAGCCCTAGTGAGTTAAAATAGTAAAAGCCTTCTTAAGACTCAGATACGAATAGAAGTTAATTCTGATATTGGTGCTGCCAAAGATGTTCTTGTTAAATCCCATTCTCCTACTTTTCTTCGGCTTCCTCTCATATTACATCGGTGACCGATACGGTCACAGAACCCGTTTTCCCGTTTCCAAGTTCCTTGCTTACTTCAGCTTCGCTGTGATGACCTTCGCAGCCGTCTCCCTCTACATGAACAATCCAATAATGGATTGGATGTGGCGTCCCTGCTTCCCCTTTGCTGAATCGGGAAGAGACTTCATGGTTAACTCGCTCATCTTTTCCTTCCCATTCAACCCTGCAAGTCCAGGCAATACTCCCCTCGAGAATATGGTTGCCTACAACACTGACGCCATAGCAGCGGTGTTATTCGCTCTATACCCCCTGTGGCTCTACATTGGCATCTACATCCAGAAACGGTGGGCGCCAGCCTAGAACTTAACAAATACAGGTGGAGAACCCTCCTATACAAAATACCCCTTTCTCGACAGGATAGTGGCTATTGTTGACTCAGGAAAAACAAAGCCGCCTTTGACCCCCGAAGCGTCTCTGACGCTGGCCACTACATCTCCAGAGAAAAGTGAAATATTAAAGTCCAGACTCACCTTAGCTTCTCATTGGAATATCTAGGACTGAACGGTGAAACAATAGATGCCAAAAGGAAAACCGAAAATCCAACCAATTGAACCCCTTCACTATGGTTGGGGTTATAGAGGTCTATTTATTCAGGTCACACCTGAAGATTTCGTTGAGATTGTGTTAGAAAAGAACCTTACTGTCATTCGCAGAAAAGAAACCAAAAAGGACTTCTATCAATACTTCACCTTTGAACCAGGAATCGTGTACTATACTCGATCGAAGGTCGAGTTAACGGAAATTAGAGTTGATGTTTTAATACCAAAATTCAAAGTACGTCTTCATTACAAGGATTGAAGAGTAGGTGTCACACTAGCTTTTAGTTCCCAAGAGGCGCAGGTATCGGGATACTTCTCATGTGTGTCTTCGGGCGATAGTATCTAGTTCCCAAGAAAAGAAGGTAAAGTGGAGAAGTGGTTAGAGCAATTCTTTTTCCATATAGTAGTTAGTGGTTTCATACTTCATTAATTGGAATAGTTTGACGGCGCTTTGGAAGTGAACATTCAGGAACATCCGTACATCCTTGCATCCTTGGTCGTAGCTCCAATTCTCAATGAGCTGTACGAGGAGTGTACCGAGTCGTTGACGCCTGAACTTGGGGCTCACTTGGAAGCCCAGAAACCATACCCGTTTCTCTTGCCCCCTTTCTTGGAAGAGGGCCATGACAAAACCGGCAAACGTGCCATCCGCAGTTTCAGCAAGATATGCCCTATAGGCAGGGTCGGTCAGGTCAAAGGTTGTCTTGAACTGAGGATACCGTTCACGAATATCCCCTCCTGATAATGCTGCCCCACCAGTGACTAGCTCACGGAAAGAATCAACCCTCATCCTATGATACTCTGATAGGTCCTCATTATTCCTTGGTACTCTAGTCGTGAACGGTGTGGCAGGTAATGCAGCGTCCTCTGCAAGGATTTTTCGTATGATGATACTCTTCTCCTTGTACCCCATATCTCGGTAGAGGCGCAGGGCTATATCAAGGTCATGACTTGTGTGGAGCCCGATTCTCTTGATTCCTTTCTCTCTAGTCCATTCCTCGGCCTGTAACATGAGTTGCCGACCCAGCCCCTGACCTCTAAAGGCGGGCACCACTTCGACATCATAGACCCAGGAGGGGATTTCTTCTGGGAGGTCCCATACAAAGCCTTGCTCACGTACCCCAACCCATAATGCCCCAGCAAAAACCCCTTGTTCGTTGTGTGCCACATAGAGGCGCCGATCAGGGTCGCTAAAATCGATCATCTCAAGCTCCGCCTTGTGCTTTTCAAGCAACACCTCATCTGATTCTTTTGAACCCTGGTAAAAGAACCGTTTGAAAAGCCCAAAGCTTATCGCATAGTAGTTCTCGAAGTCTTGGCTGGTTTCTGCTTTCCGAATCGTAAAAGGCAATCTCTTCTTTTCTTCCTAGCTTTTAGTTCCCCAGAGCAATAAGCAGCGTGGTGTACACCGTATGGGTCCTGCTTGAAGGTCCTGCTCCATTTCCTTTATCCCTCGCTGGAAGGCCTTCTGGGGAATGAGGTGAAGGCAGGAGAACGCCTTGTCCCTGTACGCTTGGATGTCAGTGAGTAGATAGGTGAACTCGACCGTTGAATCGGAGAGTTTGACAAATCCAGCAGCCTCCATCTTTTCTCGCAGCTCACTAATAGGGTGGTACCGGTTCAGGTCCGCCTTGATGGTCTCGGGGAAATATACTGTGAGGGGTTCTCGGTTCCTGATGATCTCCTCCGAGTCGGTTACTGTACAGAGCTTCCCCCCATGCCTGAGCACTCGGTAGCCTTCCTCAATATAGGCGGCGGGGATCTTTATGTGGTGGATGACGTCTACAGAAAACACGAAATTAAAAAGGGTGGGAAAATCGAGGTGCTCAGCTAGTCCACGCTGAAACGTGGTGGTCTCTGATCGTGATCTTGCCTTTTGCATCATGATTTCGGAGGGGTCAATCCCCCAGCACTGGCTGCCTGTCAGTCCCTCGATGGTGATAATGTAGTTTCCTGTCCCGCAGCCAACCTCCAACACGATGGAGTCCATGTCTATGCCGCTGTCATGGTAGAGGTGCTTGAGCACTTCAGGGTGGACCCGCCGGTGCTGTGCATACTCTGAAGCTATTCGGTCATAATCAATCAATTTGAATCCTTCTCCATAGACTTTTGATGTCAATTGCTTTGAAAAATCCTTCGCAATTTCAGCACTCCGCCAGTTAGGATTATAGCAGCTGCTATATCACCTGATAATATTAGCAGCTGGTACAGAAACATGGTTGGAGGCCGAACACCTTGCGGCGCCATCAGTGGATGTGGATCGGTGTTATTCGCAATCCCATTAATTAAATGAGGTATATCTCCTATCCCGTTCAGGTCGATGTCAGAGCCTGTGTATTCAGACCAGAAGTTGTAGTCGAACACGTTGCCTGAGCCATCATCAAAGCCGTTCTCGTTACCATTGTTGGCGATGAAGGAATTCCTGTAAATCGTGTTTTCGCTGGAGCGATTGGTAAGATACACACCCCATAGCCCATTACGCTCGATTAGATTCTGGTATATTGTATTCTCGGAAGCGTAGTCAATGTAGAAACCGTATTCTTCGTTTTAACTGCATATGTTGTCCTCCACTAGATTCTCATCAGATGCATATATCTCAATGCCTATTCCGCTGTTTGTGCAGGTATTCCTGGAAAACGTGTTCTCCATAGAAGACATGACGGAGATGCCTGCCTCTCCGTTTTCTTTGCAGACATTGTTCTCTATAGTGCAGTGTTCTGAAGCGTAAATGTGAATACCATCATTCAAGATACTGGTACAATTGTTATGGGTGATTGTGCTGTAATAGGCTGAGGCCAATAATATAGCCGAAAAATTAGCCTGGACAACATTATCGTTCACTGTATTATTCATAGATATATGGAGATAGATACCATTCCCAGTGCTTGCGCAAGTATTATTGACTATCATGTTTTCATCAGAGTTTTCGAGGAAAATACCAACCTGATTTCCAGTACAGTTATTCTGCGCTATAGTGGTTGTATCTGACCCTAATAGGGAAATGCCAGCCGAGATGCTTTCGTTGTAAAGGCCGTTAGAGGTGCAGGTATTGTTGATTACTGTATTGGAATTT
>CBDVBC010000098.1:0-6171 GCA_965372125.1 Candidatus Hermodarchaeota archaeon
AGCGGTACAGGGAAGACAACTCTCATCACTGGGAAAAAGTCCAGAAAAGGAGAGGAATCCCCCGTCAGGATTCTGACCTGAACTTAGTGTTCCAATCAAGGCTTGACGACGTGTCTCGAAGGCTGCACCAGTTGGAATGAATACAAGGTAAGTTGTTACAGAAAAAGTTAGGAGGGCTGCCACACTAATCAGGATGACAGCCCGTTTTAGGCATATAATGTTCATTTTACATCAAGCTGAATCGTAGAGGGTTGTGATATAGAGTATTGCGTGTGTGATGGTGATATCTCCATTGCTGAAATTGTTTGGGTTTTAGTCTGGTACAATGTTGTTGTAGTTTATCATAAAGGTATGGAAAACGATGCTGCTGCTTCTCCCATTCTGCACGACTGATAACATTTGGAACTGCGTTTCCTCATACTAGTATACGGAAACTCGCTATACAGGTCAATGAAGAAACCGGAGTCCAAAAAAGTTTAGGCACATTAGATGGATGGATACGAGGTTATATCCCAAGGGATGTCGCACGTGCGCTCTCCGATGGCTATACCATCGATCCAACACTACTTGATACCTATCCCCACTTGCGCCAATACCTACCACGGTAATTCGCTTATCCAAAATTAGCGACTAGTACGAATGAAATGATCGAACATTGCCTCAGAAATTTCAAGAGGATACAAGCGAAATGGAGGCGCTTTAAATCCATAAGCACAAACTGGTTCAATAGGACCAGAAAGACCTCGATCTAAACCAATTTTCACTCCACGAATCACATCAAAAAGAATGGATGTGCTGTTTGGTGCATCCATACTTATCAACCGCATGTCAATCACCAGTTCAGCCCCACCACAATATTTGCTCGTGATTGAGAACCAACTCTCTCTACGATTTTTAAGGAAATAGACAAAATCGGTGCTGCCTGCGGTGACTGGAACATCGTAGGGTACTTCGGCTGAGACGCTTCTGCTTTTTATGGTGCGTTTCTGGTCTCGTGCTCGGTGGAGTGCGTCGAGGGATTCGGTGCCGCCACCCACATCTAGCTGGTAGCTCTCAACGATTCGAGCACCCCGGCTGGACAGGAAGGCTAGGAGTGCCTTGTGGAGTGCGGTGGCGCCGAGTTGGGACATGAGGTCGTCGCCCACTATCGGGATTTTGGCATCAGTGTACCTTTTAGCCCACTCTGTCTCGCTGGCTAGGAGTACAGGAGTTGTGTTAATGAATGCAACACCCGCCTTGAGGCTTTCTTCAGCATAGAAGTGAACTGCCTCTCGGGCGCCGCCGGGAAGGAGGCAGACAAGGATGTTTGCCCCGCTCTTCTTTAGGGCGGCCGCAACATCAACGGGCTTCTCTTTACTCTCCAGAACCATTTCTTCTAGTTCAGGGGCAATCCCGTCGAGGGTGGGTCCTCTCTGGACAATAATCTTCGTTGGTGGCACTTTCGTGAATTGTGGTGCGTTGTTGGGCTCTGCAAATATTGCTTTGCCCAGATCCTTGCTGACTTTTCGCTTGTCTACATCGAAGGCTGCGACAACCTCGATGTCAACCACTTTGTAGGAGCCCAGGATTGGGTGGGCGAGTTCAGCCCCATCACCCTGAGGTTTTGTGCCTCCGTAGTGGTGGAGGGCTTGGACGAGGCTGCTAGCGCAATTTCCTACGCCGACCAGAGCGACCTTGATTTTTGCCATTTTTTCTAACCCCTGACTAATAGTTTACAGTCATGAAGTAATCGGGAATAGTTTGCGTTCCCGCTTCTGCGAATTTAAGCGTTTCCATTTCTCGGAATTACGCGGGTTAGAGTTCCATCTGTGAGGTCACACAGAGGATTAAGGTTCTGCTAAGAAATCTGTCAATTAATAATGATAAGAAAAGACAAATAGTGCCTAGCTAGTGGTGAGTTGATTGTCATGTCTGATCGAATCGTACCTTGTGTGGGCGCGGTGATTCTTGATGACTCGGAGCGAGTGCTGCTTGTCAAACACGTCCCTGAGAAGGGCGGATTTTGGGCAGGGAAATACATCTGCCCAAGTGAGCGATTGGAGTATGGCGAGCCACTAGAGGCGGGCGTACGGCGCGAGGTGCTAGAGGAGACTGGACTTGAAATTGATATTCTTCGGTGGTTGCCTCCACAGGAACGGATTATCTGGTCGCGAGCGGGAGCAATCGAGGATCACGTGTTGTATCTTGACGTTGTGGCTCGCGTTCGGAGTGGCACTTTTGTTCCGCAATCGGATGTCGGAGAGGGGCAGTGGGTGGAAATTGAGCAACTACAGGAGATGCTAGATGAACTCCACGAAGATACTGCTACCTTGCTGCGGCGTGCTGGGCTGCTTCCCTGATTCCAACTATTTCTGCAGCTGTTCAATGGCACCAAGGAGTTCTTCTGGGTGACTTAACACTATCATACCCTTCATGGTACGTAGTTTCTCGACGTTTTCTAGGTCGATGCTGCGTGTGGTGAGGGTTAGGGTCTCTCCGCTGGGCACAGTTGTTGTGATGCTTCCAGGCTTCTGGTCAGTTGGGAAAATCATGATGGGAACATTCGCCTTCTGGGCTTGGGCTACTGCATTCGTGACGAGTGTGTCTGCGATGCCGTGGGCAATCTTGGCAACGGTGTTTGATGTCGCGGGCATCACTAGAAGGAACTTGTAGACGCCCCGTTGCAGAGGTCCCACAACAAAGGGTGTGTTCGCGTCCTTCTCAATGCGTAGCTTTGAGGTGAGGGCTTCTACTTCCGGTTTGAGCTTGTACCATTTCAAAACCTTGTCGCCAGCCTTAGACAGGAATATCATCACTTCAAAACGATACTCTTGAATTGCCTTACGGACTACTCCGACGGACTCGCGGATATAGTCGCCAGCGCCAGTAATCGCCCACGCGAATTTTACAGTCAACTTTTCTTCCTCCCACCTAGTCACGGAGTGCCTTGCTGGCAAGAATCTTGCCGAGAAGGTAATTGAAGAGGATACCAAGCCATACGCTAATGAGGCCTCCAAGGTGGGCTGCTTCAATGGGGAATTCAAGCACAGCGAGGAATAACCAAGTGAGTGCATAGAGGCCGAGGGGGATGAGTGCAAGAATTGCGGCGAGCATTCCGACGACAATCATCTGACCGATATGCTGGCTGATCTCAAAGCCGATGAGGCGGCCTCCACCGATTATGCGAGTGAACAACACCAGGGAAAGGAAGGCGGCTACATAGACCACCGGAATCATCGATACACCAAGGGCGAGGGATACCCAGGAGGTCAAAGGACGGAGTAGCGAAACAACAAAGACAATAATAGGAATAACAATCGACATGCAGGCGATGAGATGGGCCTTCGATCTGAGGATGGTTTCTGTCTTCAGTGGCAGCGTCAGAGTGAATGCCATGCCTCGCGCTTCTACGCTCAAGAAGAATATAGCAAAGAAAGAAAGCATCGTAACAGGAGTGCTAATTAGTATGAGAATATCTGAGACATAGATAGCACCGGTTCCCTCGAAGAACTGGAAAAGGAAGGGCACCATCATCAGCAAGGGAAGGAAGAACATAATCGCCTGACCCGGAGTTCGGAAGGCGATACGCAGATCCTTACGCATAACCGCAACACCCACCCGACTCACATTAACAGTGACCGGTCGGATGACCGTGGGACCAGTCTCGACAACAGCTCCTGCGCCAATACGGGTGAGGAATCCTCCACTCCACCGTATTCCCAGAATTGCGAGGAGCCCGAAGACTAGGGAGGCAGCCGCACCAAACCATATGGGCGGCGTACCAGGGATACCGGTGGCCTGGACGACAATTATCCCGAAGGAAAAGGGGAAGATAAAGGAGAGCCAGCCCCAGTAAGGGCTAAGAGCAACCGCAAACGCTTCAATCACAGGCAGAATAAAGGATAACATCTGCAAGGCAATTGAGAAGCCCATGATTGCCGCTACAAAGAATAGGGTGAAGATGAGTCGGATAAATGTGCTAAACCGGGAACCTCCTGATGACAGTATTTTGGAGTGAAAGTATATCGCCAATAGCAACATTGCCGTGATGGAGAAAGCCACTGTTACCAAAGTGGCGCCCAGGCACAGGAGAAACCCTAACAGGGAAAACGTTGCCAAGAAATAAGCAAGCGGAAAGGCGACAATAATTGTAATGATTTGGAAATCAAATAATCGAATGTACCCAAATAAGGCAAGTTTACTGGCGTCGGATTGAGAGACAGGAAGGTGCATACCGATCGAGGCAGCACCTGAACTAATGAAAGCAGTACATTGAAAGATTCCCCAAAAAGTCAAAAACCCAAAGTTCATAATAGTAAAGACAGAGAAAATCAAGGCAACAGTGGTCCATTGGAGGTCGGGGCTAATCTCTAGGAATCCGGAAAGAGTCACCCAAACCAGGTATCCGAAGGCGGCTGAAATGAGGAGGGTGAATATGCTGACCATTCCCTTATTCATGCGGGTGTTGCTGCGTGCCTTCTTGATCTGCTTCTCAATAGACTGACCGAAGGCGCCCTGGCTCATCTCTAGGGCAGAGTGGAACTGCACCTCGAAGCTGATTTTTCCTGCGAGCCGCCAGATTGTGCGCCAGCCCAGGCTTTCCATAGGGGATGCGTCGTCAGACACTCAAGTAACACCTCCTAGGGGAGCATAGTAGGGCAACACTTACTGCCGAGTCTCCTCAAGTGAGCGTCGAAGTGCCTCCACAGTCTCTGCTACCTCAGTGTCCTGCTGCACTGCTCGGAGGAAGACCTCCTCAAGTGACCCACCTACAGATTTAACCATCTTCCGAAGCTCCTTGACAGTTCCCTCAGCCACCATCCTCCCCTCATCGATAATGCCAATGCGGGTACAGAGACTCTCAGCTACCTCTAGTATGTGGCTACTGAAGAGAATGCCACCATCATTTTCCAGATGGAATTTCAAGACGTCCTTGAGAACTCGGGCAGACCTGGCATCCAGGCCGCTGAATGGCTCATCTAAAATCAGCAGCTGCGGCTCGTGAAGGAGTGCCGCGATTACAGATATTTTCTGTTTGGTTCCATGGCTCAGTGCGGCGATGGGTTTGTCGAAATATTCCTGTACCTCGAAGGCTTCCACGAAGGAGTGGAGGCGTTGTCTTACGATGGCGGGTTTCAGTCGTCGGACTGAGGCTACGAAGTCGAAGAATTCACGTGGAGTCAGGGATTTGTAGAGGATATGGTCCTCTGGGACAAGCCCGATTCGCTGCTTGACTTCGATGGGATTATTCATCGGGTCGAAGCCGAAAACCTCTATACTTCCTTCGGTTGGCGGGAGTAGTCCTGCAATCATTTTCACCGTCGTAGTCTTTCCCGCGCCGTTGGGCCCAAGCAGCCCGTAGATTTCGCCCGGTTTTACATGGAAGGATAAATCGTCAACAGCAACTTTGTCGCCGAACCTGCGTACGAGGTTCTTAGCAATGATGGGTTCGCCGTTACCTTTCAATCGTTCTGTCATGGGGATTCGCCAACCGGTTTCGTGTCTTGCATTCAAAACCCGAATGGTTTAGGGGAAATAACTCTCATGTATCCGCTGTGTCCACTCACCAAGTTGGAGCTAAAAGCTTTGTCAATGGGAACCATCGAATAACTCAACTCTCACGTTTACGGGAGGCAATGAAGGGCACACAAGCAGCAGCAATCAATGTGAGGAGGGCGAGGATGAGGAAACCGACAGTCCAGGAACCATAGAGGAGTTGGCAGCCACTCACGATTAGGATTCCAAAGGCACCGAAACCAAACCGGGCAAAGAAGCTGTAACCAAAGATTGTCCCACGATTCTTTGCTGTTGCTAGCTGAGCCACCATCGTGTTGGAGGCAGCTTGTGCCGCAAAGAAGGAAAACCCGAAGAGTAGAATCGCCGCTACGAGTCGCACATCATTGACTAGCGTTGGTGTATAAGGCAGCGACAGGAGAAGAAGGGAAACACTGGAAAGAACACATGAATAGATGAGGACAATTCGCCAGCCCTTTCGATCGGTGAGGCGGCCACCAATCTCTTGCCCAATCGCACCACCAACATAGACAAGGGTGCCTAAGAAGCCAGCTAGCATGAGGAGGGTCTGAAGCTCAATAGTCAGATAGACAGGAAGTGCAGTTATTGTCCCTCGATAAAACATCCCTCTAGTAATAAGTACAATAGTCATGAGACCGAAGGCTGTCACTGACATGG
>CBDVBC010000099.1:0-6126 GCA_965372125.1 Candidatus Hermodarchaeota archaeon
CGATTCTCTTTTCGACTCTTTTTCAATCGAGCGCTCCTCTCTACCCAAATCAGTTTTTCTTTTTTGGAATAAGGCTAGGATTAGTATCTCGCATATGTTATTTATCCGTGTTATACAATCGGAATACCGTTTATCTCGAAAGGAATCGAGTGCGTGTTGGAGATGATTGTGGATATGTTTTCTATCAGTTTCAGTTACACTTGCCAATTCATGTTCAGTTAACTTTTCAAGAATTTTCTCTGTTTGGAAATCGGATTCTTGTCCTAACTCTTTTGCACTTAATCCGCTCACAAACACAGTTTTGAGTAGCATTCTTCCCTCCAAACGACATGCTGATAGCGCATCAAGTGTTATGGTTTTTTGTGCTGTTTGTGTGATTTTCCGATACAAAGCAGGTATGTAGATAACTTCTATTATTATCCCTTTTTCCAAACTCTTGACAACTAATACACGGAGTTCCATCAAAGTCGAATCTGCTAATCTCTCTAATCTTTCAAAGTACTCCTTTTGCTTCCCGGGGAATGGCCGAAAGTATACTACTGCTTTTTCAGAGGGCGCATGAGGCCAACCCATTCCCAAATCACTCATAACTTTCCATAACTTGTCCATTAATTGTTTTTCTTTGTAGCCCGGTAGTAGATATTCTTGAGTTATTGCTAACTCTTCTAATAACTTGAGGCGTTTCTTACATTTGGGGCAGAGCCGATCTATCATTCTTCCCTCCTGGGTTGGTGCTAGTTATCGAATAGTATTGTGAGGGATAAGAATATTACTTACCTAATAACGGGGGAGCGAAGTATGGCGGTTAATCATTACCATTCCAGATGTAGCGGCTAACAGCAAGAGCATCCGCCGTTTCGGTAGGCGGCGTTGTATTGTACGTGGAAGGTGGTTTCGTCTTCCTGTGTATAGTTGTTGAGGGTGAGGCTGATGGGGGCACAGGAGTCGCCTTCGATGATGAAGTCTTCGAAATAGTCTGAAACCCGGTCAACATCGCTT
Source organism: Candidatus Hermodarchaeota archaeon (assembly GCA_965372125.1). Lineage (GTDB taxonomy): Archaea > Asgardarchaeota > Hermodarchaeia > Hermodarchaeales > Hermodarchaeaceae > YT-063. The sequence goes on from CBDVBC010000099.1 coordinate 1,000, forward strand.
GATGAAAGAGTGAAACGTAGGTGTAGCTCGTTGTTGTCGAAAGGGAGGTACGTGGCGGTGATGGTGGGGTTGTAGCAGCGGTTGAGGCGAACGATTGCGTTGTTTCGACAAGGCTTCTTGTGTTATTTGTGTTGTATCTGTTTAGTGATTAATCGGATTAGAGAGGGTAGCCGGGGGGTGGGGTGCACCTTGTGCAGACCCAGCCAATACCCATCATGTGTTTGAGGTGGTGGCCGCAGCTGGGGCATTCTTTGGGTACGGGCTGGGTTGAGGCTTTGCTGGATGTTGTGAGTGGTTCAGTGTAGCTGCAAGTTGGGCATGCAAGTTTTCCATAGGAGAACTTGAGGAGTTTCTTGCATTTTGGGCAGAGTCTTACCATGTTCTTTTTTCTCCTTCCTGAAATGTATGGTGATTGCTTCGCTTTGGATAATGGTGTACTGTTATAGAAAAACTAGTCGGAGAGTTACAGATGTCAAGCGAGAAAGCACCAGTGCTTTAGCCTAGTGATGAATTACGCTGGGTTTGAATCCCTTGTTGGTGAGGAAGTACTTGTACCTACGGTGCGTAGGGAATTCACGCCTGCGGACACCAAGACCTCCGTAACCCCGAAAGGGGGATCGAGTCTGGTGGATGAAACAGGAAGCCTCAACGCTTTAGCGTGAGGTAGCTCACTTAGCTACTAGCCTCTGTCCCTATTTATCCATCTAGAATTGTAGCCAACACCATAATAAGAACGGGGTGATGGGTCGTTTCCATACCTCGATGGATTATGCATGTGGATATGGATGCGTTCTTTGCGTCGGTTGAGCAGTACCGGGTCAATCCAGATTTGAGTGGACTTCCAGTCTGTGTTGGGCATGATCCTAAGGAGGGGCGGGGGCGAGGAGTGGTACGGGCTGCCTCCTATGAGGCGCGGGATTACGGTATTCGGTCGGGTATGCCAGTCGCCGAGGCGTATCGGTTGTGTCCTGATGCGGTCTTTGTGCGTGGGGATTTTTCTAATTATATCAAAGCTTCTGATGAGATAATGGGGGTTCTTGAGGAGTTTGCTGATGATGAACGAGTGCGGAGAGCAAGTATTGACGAAGCATACATTGACGTTACCCGGAGAGTGGCTGAGTGTGGAGGCCCGGAGCCTTTGGCGAAAGAGATTCAACAAACAATCCGAGAACTGACAAAGCTACCTTGTTCGATTGGTGTCGCACCAAATATGGCAGTGGCCAAGATTGCTACAGGAATCAACAAGCCCATGGGTATTACACTTGTTCCCCAAGATTCCGTCGCGATAACTGAGTTTCTAGCCCCGCTAGGTGTAAGGGTTGTGAATGGTGTTGGTCGTGTTACAGCCCGATGGCTAGGCAAGCACGGTATAACAACGCTGGGGCAGATTCAGCGGATGCCTCTTACTGATTTGTATCCTATTATGGGTGTAAAAGGCGCCAAGTGGCTCCATAATCGAGCATTAGGTATTGATACACGTCCATTGAAACGTAGCGGTCCGAGAAGACGCAAGTCAATCAGTAAAGACCGCACATTCATGGAGGATATTGACGCTTCTTCTATTGATTCCTTTCGAGGAACATTTGAGTACATTTGTGAACGTATCTGGAAGAAACTACAAGCAAAATCCCTACGATTTCGAACAGTCACGGTGAAAATCCGTTATAGTGATTATACTACGGTTCAACGATGTAAAACCTTGAAAGTGGGAACCGATGAACGAGATGTGTTGTGTAGAACCGTATTAGAACTCTTCAAGGATAACCTGCTCCTTAATCATCGACTTCGCCTTATCGGTGTCAAGGTGTCCAATTTGCTTCCAAGGCAAGGGCAATTGTCGCTCTCGGAATTCTTCTAACTGGTAGTACACACTACTTCTACCAAGTACTGGTAGTGCTGAGGATATTCAAGAAGCATGGATGAGTAGTTTGAAATAGCTCTTCATCCGCTCCTAACATCATGGTAGCGCTTCCGTACATTCAGACGAGCGTCTTTGTAGATTCGAGGTATGCCTTTGGTGGAAACCAGCTTGCGACGTTCTGGGATGCTGCCAGCAACAGCAGCCTTGATTCGGAGAGTATGCAGGGTATTGCGTTGGAGATGCATTTCTCGGAAACAACCTTCATCTCCCCACCTGAACTAATGGAGTGTGCGGTTAAAGTCCGGATTTTCACGCCTGCCAGAGAACTGCCCTTTGCTGGGCATCCGACATTGGGTACAGCCTATGTCCTCAGGTACAAACAGCTGATAGAATCAAACATGAAAGAAGCGAAGTTGGAATTAGGGATTGGCGCAATTCCTATCGAGTTCTTATCTGATGATGTAGTTCGCATGTCACAACCGCGCCCTTTTTTTCTCCAAGAGCTGGGTGACAGGAAGACAATCGCTGAACTCCTAGGGTTGGTAAAATCAGACGTTGCAACTGATTTCCCCATACAGTATGTATCAACTGGGTCGCACAAACTCGTTGTACCCATCACCTCTTTGGCAGCGGTTCAACGCGCGCAACCCAATTCTCAGGGAATTCTCCAAGAGTTCGAAGGTCTTCCCTCGTGCAATGTGCTTATCTTTTGCATAGACACTGTGAATGAGGATTCAGATGTTCATGCGAGGTTTTTCGCCCCAGAAGTTGGTGTTACTGAAGATCCTGCTACGGGAAGTGCGGCAGGTCCCCTTGCCGCTTATCTAGAACACTATGATGTCCTTTCAGGTAAACCAAACGGAGACCCAATCATCATCGAACAAGGCTATGAGATGCGAAGACCAAGTCAGCTCATCGCGGAGGTTGTCTGGGGCGAAGAGATGGAGGGTGTTTTAGTTTCAGGAAAGGTAAAATTGGTCGCAGAAGGCACATTCTATCTATAGAAAAGACATGATGCTGGGTATCTGGTGAAACAACCTCCGTATAGGAGTATACCCGAACTTGAATGGAAACATTACAAACCCACCGACTTCAACCCAATTTAGCACGGAGTTACAACAGTATCTCACCGATTTGTTCGGGGAAACCCGTACTTCAGCGCTTGGTGCCGCTCTCTGTAAACCCGGTGCATTCTTCTTTCTCAGGACAAACACTTTACGAACAACTAGCAAGGATCTTGTTGCTGCACTCGCTGAGGATGGTGTTGAAAGCCAAGTCTACGATTCCACCCTAGATGTAGTTGCCATCCCTATTCACCAGATGGGTTCTGTGCCGCGTCATGAAAAATTAGTTGTTGCGGATAAGCCGAGTTCTGAGAACATTCTATTGGGCAGCAATCTGTTTAGGCCAGGAGTTCGACGGTTCAACCGGTTTCGTGCTGGTGATGCTGTCACTGTTGTTAACCCTCGTGGGCATATTGTGGGTAGCGGCGTTGCCTCCATTGACAGCGCAGAATTGCATAAAATAAAACGCGGTCTCGTAGTCCGAATCACGGAATCCTTCTACAACCTCCCAAGTCTCGTTGATTTAGAGGCTCACAAAGCCGGTCTCTTTTATTCTCAATCATTCCCCGCCATTCTTGTGGCACCAATTCTTAATCCTCAGCCAAACGAGATTATCATTGATTTCTGCGCTGCCCCTGGTGGCAAGACCACACATATCGCTCAACTTACAGAAAACCAATGCCAAGTCATAGCGGTTGACAGGTCAACTCGCCGCCTCGAACGTCTTGAAGAAGAAGCGAAACGACTTGGAGTCAAATGTGTAAAGACCTTTGCTGGGCGCGCGAAAAAATTCCGTGCAGAACATCCAGACATTCAGGCAGACCGTGTTCTCGTTGATCCTCCGTGCTCGGCTCTAGGAGTTCGCCCAAAACTTTTTGACACTACAACGATAGCGCGTATTCGTAGTACTGCAAATTACCAACAAATGATTCTCGATTCAGCGGTTGAAGCGCTCCGCCCCGGGGGAGTCTTAGTCTACTCGACATGCACGCTATCCTGGGAGGAAAACGAACGGAATATTGGTTATCTTCTTGCTGAGAAGGGTTTCACACTAGTACCACAGTATTCTAGTCGTGGTGCAGAGGGAATTGGTGATGACTCGCAGATCAGGCAGCAAGTGCAGCGATTCTATCCTGATATCCATAACCTCCCAGGCTACTTCATTGCCAAGCTTCGAAAATAATCCACCCACCTCTCATGAGGGGAATCCCTCTTCGCCGATAAGTGGGACGAAGGCAACTCCCATTAACCCCTTGGTGTGAATTTTTCCGTCTTGGTCCTTTTCGACTAGTCTGAGCTGTTGATAGTAGGTTCTCCGGCCCACAGGGATTAGTAGTCGTCCTCCTTCTGCTAGTTGTTCGATAAGAGCGGGGGGTGTCTTGGGCCCCGCGGCTGCAACCATCACCCTGTCGTAGGGTGCTCCAGGCGGGTAGCCTAACGTTCCATCTGCAAGAATCACTGTCACCCTTTCACTATAGCCTGCAGCCTCTAGGTTTTCCATTGCGAATTCGACCAGTTTGGTTTTTCGCTCGATTGTGTATACATGACCAGAAGGCGGTTCTCCAGTGGGTGACACTATCTCCGCGCAGAGGGCTGCGTGGTAGCCAGAGCCGGCACCAACCTCCAGCACTTTCAGCCCTTTCTCTAGCTGGAGATATTCTAGGTAAATCAGGCACATATGGATTGCAGATATTGTCTGCTTCTCACCAATTGGAAGAGGATGATCGATATAGGCTTTATCTCGGAGACGCTTTGGAATGAAAAGTTCGCGGGGTACCGCGCGGAAGGCTCGCATCACTTCTAGGTTTGACACATAGCCGTTTGAAATGAGACGCTTCAGAGTAGCTTCCTTTTGCAGTGCAAAGTCCCTAGATTGCTCTGACACGGTACCACCTTAAATCTACTGATAATTAAGCCGCGCCTAGGGGGCTCATCAAGATATAATAGATGTCTCGTATATTATTTGTCCGTGTGCTCTCCTGACCAATATACATTCGTTTTGACTGCTTATGGTCATCCCAATGTACGTGCAACTCACCGCTCAACTTTGGAGGTGACAACTGAGCCTTTCTTGTCACCACGAGGTGATTGCATACTAGGTGTCAGTGCCTCCCACTCACTGCATTGCATCGGCGCGGCGTTAGGATTGGCATTACGTCAACCAGGAAGTAGAGTAGTGACCCGTTTCTCAGTAGGTGATGT
>CBDVBC010000100.1:0-6076 GCA_965372125.1 Candidatus Hermodarchaeota archaeon
GATTGTTCTAGATTGAAATATCCCTTTTCACAAAACGCGTCAGCGTATTCAGCTAGCTTTCTTCTGCCCATTTCAGGAATCCACCGATCTACAATGTCGTCCGTCAACTCGTCTTTCCTTGTTTCATATTCAGGAGGGATACCTTGAGCACAAAAAGTTGAAACTAAATCAACTGGATGAATCTTATGTAGGGTTTGTATGATTTCCAGTTGCCTAATCTCCCCCTCAAAGGTCATTTCGTACCCGCTTTTCGCCTCGATGGTTGTTGTTCCGTGAATGAGCATTGTATCGAGGATACGGACGGTTTTCCTGATTGTATCCTGGGTGCTCATTTCCGCTGTTTGTTTCAGGGTTGTCGGCATTCCGCCTCCTCGCTCCTTGATTTCAAGATAGGGAACGCCTTCAGCTGCCATCTGTTCTAGCTCGTGCGACCTTGACCCTGCGAAAATCAGGTGGACATGTGGATCAATGAGTCCTGGAGTTACGAGTTTACTGGAAGCATCAATGCTTTCGAAGCCTTTCTCGAGTTTGCTTAATACCTCGCTTGTGGACCCGACTGCCACGATTTTTCCGTCTTTGACAGCCACTGCCCCGTCAGGGATTATACCGATTTCTCTCATCTGCTCTTTGACTTTAGGCTTATCACTTGCGCCTCGCAGTGTTACCAATTCATTTGCGTTGATTATAGCAAAATCCGCCGTTATCGACAAAATTACGCACCTCTTCTTTTCATCTTAAACATCCATGTACCTCTTTCTCTCCCAGGGATGCACCATTGTGCTGTACTCTTTCCATTCCTTCATCTTGATTTCAAGATATTTATCAAAGAAAGCGTGTCCAAGCGCGTCCCGAAGAAGTGTGTCATTGGAGAGCTCGCTTAGAGCATCCCCCAGACTGCCGGGGAGTATTTCGATGCCTCTATCAGCCCGCTCTTTATTGCTCATATGGTAAATGTCTTCTTCCACTGGTGCAGGTGGTGCGAGCTTTCTTTGGATGCCATCAAGCCCAGTATAGAGCATCGCTGCATAGGCAATGTAGAAATTACATGTTCCGTCAGAGGGGCGATATTCTAGTCTTGTCGCCATCCCTCGACCAGGAGGGATCCGAACAAGAGTGGAACGGTTATAACGAGCCCAAGAGATGTACACTGGAGCCTCCCACCCCGGTACAAGCCGCTTGTAGGAGTTAGCAGAGGGATTGGTTATACCGGCTAGTGCCTTTGCATGCGATAACATGCCAGCTAAGAAGTGTGACGCTGTTTTGCTCAGCCCATGCTCTCCCTTGGGATCGTCAAATAGATTCTGGCGTTTATCGTCGTCGACAATGCTAACGTGTGTGTGTAGTCCAGCTCCGTACTCTCCGTGAAAGGGTTTTGGCATGAAGGATGCGATAATTCCTCGTTTGTCTGCCACTAATTTCAGGAGTGTTTTAACCAGGTAGACAGTATCTGCCATTTGTAATGCGGGGGAGTAGGCGATGTTGAATTCGTACTTCCCAGGTGGCACCTCGTGGTGGTGTTTTTCTATTTGAATGCCCATGTTCCTGAAGTGTTCTACAAGCTCTAGTCTAAACTCGAGGCCACGGTCTTTGGGGGGAGTGGCTAGGTAAGCGCCATCATCAAGCAGTGTGACATCGCCATCTGCCCCTTTGCTAAATAGCCAAAACTCTATCTCGCTCGCGGTATAGGCCATCACGGAAGAACCTAGAGCTTCCTTGACCTTTTCCAGAGCTTTCTTGAGGACAAAACGAGGGCACAGCTTGAAGGGCTGATCAGATTCGGGCTCGTAGAGATCACAGACAACCCTTGCGACCCGCTCGGCATAAATGTCAGGCGGCAGAACCACAAATGTACTGAGGTCAGGTTTTAGCTTCAGGTCGCTTTTACTAACATCCAGCATTCCCAATGAGGACCCATCTGTGTGAGTTCCCTTCTCAGCGACATCTGGAAAATATTCGGTAGGAATCCAGAGTGAATGCAAGATTCCGGAAAGGTCAATAAATTGCAGAGCGATGTTCTTCACATTGTTCTGTTCGATTAGTTCAGTAACTTCTACCAATAGGTTTTCCTCCGCTTGTCGAACAATCAAACCTTTTCTTAGAAAAGACTGCCTATCCTTTAAAGTCAAGCTTATGTAGAAAGAAAGTTGTAGTAATATTCTATATAGATGAAATGGAGATAGCAATGAAGGTAAATGGTGTTCCAATCGATGATACTTTTTGCGAGTATTTCTCGGCCAGGATAGGTAGACTGTTAATAACATCTGTCAATCGCAAGTGGGCTTTAGAGTCCGCCTTAGAGGCGAAGGGTCTTGGGCGTTCAGCTACGATTCCTCCCTGCGAAGCATCCTTGGAAACCGAGATGAAGCCTGAGGAAACTCCGGACGGAAGACCAGGTTTTGTAATCCAAGTAATCGACAGGAAGTTGGAGAAGCTAAAACACTGGTTAATCGTGAGAATCAGGAAAGGAATCATACCCTATCCAAAGACCAGTGTCTTCGATGTGATGCCTAGGGAAATGGCTGAAGCACACGTAGATATCAAGGGCACGATAATCCAAACCTTTGGAGACGGATTCGAAAAGGAAATCGAAGCCTTTGGAAGAACAATTTTCAGGATTCCAAAGATGGATGGCTACTTTCATATAGAAACACGATTCGGACTCACAAAAGGTGTAGCCGGTGGAATGTTCTTAATTCTCGCGGATTCCGATGAAGCTGCATTAGAGTCAGCAGAACAAGCACTTGAAGGAGTATCTATTATCCCTTATGTCGTCGGAAAGTTTGCTGCATCTGGAACAAAAGTTGGAGGGAAAGTATATGCAGATGCAGTTGCTACGACTAATGATGCCTATTGCCCGAAGCTAGCACATCTCGATGGGAGTAAACTCTCTGAGGATGTTAAATGCATTTACGAAGTACTTGTTACAGGACTGAGGCTAGAGGGTGTGCGTACAGCAATGAAGGCTGGGATAGAATACGCTACTAAAGTGCCCGGAGTATTAGAAATCACATCTACTAATTATGGAGGTAGTCTTGGTAAAGGAAAGATTCATCTCCACAGCCTATTCAAAGAACATTAACAGAACTGGTGAAAGAAATGCTCGAAGGCCAGATTGTCAACTTGAAAGTTATGGAACGAGAGGACATTCCTCTAATCGTTGAATGGACGAGTAATCCTGACTTTGGAGGAGAATTCGAACCGTTGTCCAAAACTTACCCAGCTAGGACACGGGGTCCAGTTTGGTGTTTGGTTCCTGCATCATGGGCGGGCACCACCCCCGAAGGGGTTGTAACCTCCCGCCTCAGCCAGGCGTTTAGGGTCTCCGCCCAACTGGCGGCGACCAACAACCACAACAAATTCAGAGCAGCGTTCCGATCCCGCCCCAACACCAACCCACACCTTTCACAGCGGTAGACCCGCTCGGACAGGGGCATAGCCTCCTTGACGTGGCCGCATCGTGAGCAGCGCTTTGACGAGGGGTAGAATCGGGGCGCCACATAGAGCCGGGACCCATACCATCGGGTCTTGTATTCTAGCTGGCGCCGAAACTCGCCAAACCCCGCATCCGCAACGGCCCCCGCTAGCCTGTGGTTTTTGAGCATGCCCTCCACGTATAGATCCTCGATGACGGTGGCTGACTTGTTTTTCGCCAGCCACGCAGAAGCCTTGTGGAGGGCATCACAGCGGATGTTTGCGACCCGGGCGTGGAGCCGCTGGAGCCTGAGGTGTGCCCGTGCCCGGTTGCGGCTGCCCCGCTGCTTACGGGCGAGGGCTCGCTGGGCGCGGCGGAGCTTGCGGGCGAAGCGGGCTAGGGCCTGTGGGTTTTCGAATCTGGTCCCATCCGACACCGTCAGGAGGGTTTCCAGCCCCCAGTCCGTGCCTGCTGGGGGCCCCGTGTTTTCTGGCACGGTGATGCGCTCCTCCACCTGGACTGAAACGTACCATCTGCCCGCTTTTTCTGACACCGTCACCGACAGGACCCGGCACCAGTGGGTCCCTGAGGGCAGGTAGCCCCGCTCCTTGAGGCGGAGGACTCCCAGGCGGGGGAGCTGGATTCGGTCCGGTTGGACTCGGATTGCCCCAGTAAGGCGGAAGGCGCCCACACCCCGTTTCCGTGATTTGTAGCGGGGGAAGCCGGGTTTTTCTCCGTTTTTGTGGCGGCGGAAGAAGTTACTGAAGGCGCGGTCTAGGTCCCGCAGAGCCTCTTGGGGTGCGCACTTGGATACCTCGTACATCCAGGGGAACCGGGTCGGTTTGAGCTGGTTGAGGCGGCGGTGGAGTTCCATGGCGCCTGGGGATTTACCGGTTTTCTGGTATGCTTGGGTCTTCTGGGCGAGTCCCCAGTTGTAGGCGAAGCGGGCGGCACCAGCGTGTTGGCGGAGATGGCTGCGCTGCTGGTTGTTGAGGCGGAGCTCGGTCTTGTAGCCCCGGAGGATAATCATGTTGGGGGTCTTTACAGGGGTTTTAGACAGCGCAGTTTTCCGCTCCTCAGAGGGGTTCTTGTTGTCTAGGTGATGGTTTCTTATTTTAACTCCCGGTATTACCCGTTTCTTGGGGATAGTTGTCCAGGTTTGGACATAGATGGGTACAAAAACACCAACAGCTGAGAACCCCTTGAGCAGGTTTCGCGTCATGAAATAACCAAGTGGCTTGATGGGCTCTCCTCTGATGAGAAGTGGTTTTTCATCGAGAAGAAAGATGGTACAAGAATCGGTCAAATAATGTATGCCCCATTGGGGAGACACTTCGGACCGGGTATCGAATGCTCCCAGCCGAGAGGAACAGAGGCTACTGTACTGAAGCAGTTAAGATAATCGTTGATTACTTGTTCCTAACGAGAGACATTGTCCGCATTCAGGCAGAAACAAACCCAAAAAATATAGCTTCATGGAAGGTCCTTGAAAAAGCGGGTTTCAAGAGGGAAGGTGTAAGGCGCCAGTCGGTCTTTATACGAGGAAAGTGGCAGGACGGGGTCCTCTATAGTATTCTTCGAGAAGACTGGCGTGAACCTAAAATCCTCACAAGGCCCCACCCTTAGGTGTCGAACCTAGAACTCTTTGCTTTGATTTCTTGGAGAAGCCTTCCACTGTGAACCAGCTGCCACAGGGCAGTGATATCACGGTGGACAAGGACATCATGAGTTAGTCGATCTCGGTTGACACCACTTACCTTTGTGCTCCGCGGTACAACTTTACGAATCTGTTTAATTGCGATATCTGTTCCGCGACCGAGTTTAACTTGTTTTGTGAGAACACGTATGTCGATACCTTGTGCAGCACATAAGAGTTCGCATGCGATAATGTGCTCAACATTATTCACTACTTCTCGGGCCTGTCGTGCCGCGATGGTGCCCATGCTGACATGGTCTTCTTGGTTAGCAGAAGTGGGGATTGTTGTAACACTGGCAGGAGTAGCTAGAGTCTGGCATTCTGCTGCAAGAGCCGCTGCAGTGATTTGAGCTAGCCCTAGCCCATAATGTACACCCCGGTCTTCTGAGACGGGTTGAAGAAGGAGCAGGGGAAGGCCCTCGCTTAATTTGTCGTCGATAAGGCGGGCAATTCGGCGCTCAGCAATGGTACCAATGCTAGTTACCGCAATTGCCAGCAAATCCATCGCAATAGCAACTGGTTGACCGTGGAAGTTCCCACCTGAAAGAAAGGTTTTCGCTTCAGGGAAGACAAGAGGGTTGTCCGTCGCTGAATTGAGCTCAGTAGTCACAACTTGAGCAGCGTACTTGATAGCATCTCTTGCAGCACCCAGTACTTGTGGAGTGCAGCGGAGAGAATAGGCATCCTGTACTTTGAGGCTATGTCGAGCAGCCTCGTAAGCAGCGTCGAAAGCTGAGTCAGATAATCCCAGCCGTTTTAATAATGTTATCAGAGTTGACCGCTGTTTCTGGAGGGGCTCTGCGCTAGTTTTAGATTCAACAGCCAATTGCTTATCCAATTCCAGCACGACTTGGGCCACTTTTTGTAGAAGGGTAGTCAGAGCGTACTGGTCACTCTCTAGGTGTTTTTCTATTTCTATTTGAAGGTGTTGAACCGCTTCAGCCACGTTTCGTTCTCGTTGATGAGAG
>CBDVBC010000101.1:0-6014 GCA_965372125.1 Candidatus Hermodarchaeota archaeon
TGTAGTATTTTTCTTTCAGCCAGGCCTCTAGGGTTTTGGGTACTTCGAGTTCATCCTTTCTGCTGGGAACTAGCCACCAGTTTCCGCCCTGGACCATTACGCCGACCTCCTTCTTGACTACTGCAAGGGTGTGTTCGGTCATGTCTTCGGGGTTATCATAGTCCCATGCGACAAGGTCGATGTAGGGTGGATGAGGAATAATGCGAATAGCGGCTTTGGTAATTACGCCCATTGTGCCTTGGGCGCCAAGGAAGAGTCCTGTGAAGTCTGGACCTGGACCCCAGGGGTAGAAGGGTTTGATGCCTTTCATACACCAGCTGCCTGTGTATATCTTATCGCCGCGGGGCAGTATGACTTCGAGACCGTTTATAAATCGACCTTGGGGTCCATACTTGCTGGTAACGAGGCTGAAGCCGCGTTCCACTGCGTCACCGATTAATGTTGCTCGGGGGGGTGCGCCGTCGGGTACTGGGGGTGCCCATTCGGGGTGTTCCTTGCGGAAGTAGGTCCAGATTTGACCAGCTGTCACTCCTGGCTCGACGATTACATAGCGGGAGTCGATATCCACTTCAATTATCTTGTTTAAGCGTATTAGGTCGAGGATGATGCCTTCATCCTTGAGGGGCTGGGCATATCCGCCGCTGAGCCCGCCCGAGTAGGGGCTGATGGGTACTATGTGCTTGTTGCAGAGTTTGACGATGCCTTGGACTTCCTCGGCATTACCCGGCTTCACGATTGCTTCTGCTATGCCTGCACGGATGCCCATCACAGAGCGGGCAAGATAACTCCGGCGAATTGCAAGGTTTGTTGTAACATGTTTGTCGCCTAGTAGTTTGGATGCTTCGGCGACTAGCTTATCCACATTACTTGTCATTACTGGAATCCTCCTTTTACAGGAAATCAGGGTATTGGCGGGGAAGTTGTGACAAGCACTACAAAAGCGTTGCACTCGTTGCGAAAACCAGGGACAATAAGATGCACCCTCTCTATCTGCTAAAAGGTTTGCACACTGCTAACACTTAATAAGGAAAACCTGACGAGTAGCTTAAAATCCTGAGACAACGGATAGGGCTGTCACGTGACATTCTTTGATACATTTCTTAGTATGGGCCTCTTTGAACAGTTCGCTATAGGCACTGTAATCATCGCAGCGATTCTGAGCCTGATATACGCCGTTTGGCTCCGCAGGAGCGTTCTCAGAGCAGACAAAGGCACTCAGAAGATGCAGGAAGTCTGGCATGCCATCAAAGAAGGGGCTAACGCTTACCTGAGCCGCCAACTCAAATCCATACTCCCATTCATTGCCATTCTCACCATAGTCCTCTTCTTTTCGGTTTACATCGTGCCTCCTAGCCATGGTGCTGAGCTGGTGTTCCCTGACGCACAAGGATTCGATAACCAACAGAGACAACTCATCATAGCAATCGGGCGAGCCATCGCATTCGTGATAGGCGCCTCCTTCTCCCTAATCGTTGGGCAATTTGGTATGCGAATCGCCATCGAAGCAAACATCCGCGTAGCCTCTGCCTCCGCCAGATCCTACCGGGAAGCCCTCAAAATCGCCTACCATGGCGGGACATACACCGGGATGTTGACAGATGGGCTTGGCCTCCTGGGTGGCACCATGATCTTCATTATCTTCGGTGTCGCCGCCCCTGATGCTCTTATCGGTTTTGGTTTTGGTGGTACACTCATCGCTCTTTTCATGCGCATTGGCGGCGGAATCTACACAAAAGCCGCAGATGTAGGTGCAGACCTCGTCGGTAAAGTCGAAGCTGACCTTCCAGAAGACGACCCCCGCAACGCTGCTGTGATAGCTGACCTCGTCGGGGACAACGTTGGGGATTGTGCGGGCATGGCAGCCGATATTTTTGAGTCGTACGAGGTAACAATCGTCTCCGCCCTTATCCTCGGGCTCGTTCTTTACGCGTTAACGGGTAATATTTTCTGGATTGTTTTCCCACTAGTCATCCGCGCTATCGGCGTTATTTCCTCCATGATTGGCACCTTCATGGTGGCTGTCTGGAAAACCGAGAAGGCTGAGAAGGCTATGTTTCAATCTTATGAAGTGTCCAGCCTGTTTACCATTGTTGTAACATTTCTGCTAGCCTGGTTCTACATGGCATCAACCGGGCTCACATGGTCTCTGGGCGGGTTCATCATACCTGATTTACGGCCCGCGATACTCATAGCGATAGGCGTAGGTTTGGCTGTCTCTTTCAACCCAATCACTAACTACTTTACTAGTCATCGCCATAAACCCGTTAAAGAAATTGTTGATGCAGCTGATGGTGGTCCCGCCACAATCATGCTCTCGGGCATCTCAGTTGGCTACGAGGCTTCGGTCTGGATCCTTGTTGTCATTGCCTCCACATTCGTCGCCTCTGCTGTAGTTTATGCCGCAATGCCGCTAGACTATGTACTCTATGGTATTGGACTCATCGGCATCGGCGCCCTAACGCACACGGGCAACAATGTTGCCATGGACTCTTTTGGTCCTATTGCTGATAATGCTGGTGGGATTGGCGAAATGGCTGGTGCTTCACCCAAGTCACGTAAAATACTGGCAGACTTGGACGCCGTCGGGAACACGACCAAGGCCATTACCAAGAACATAGCGATTTCATCTGCGGTAATCGCTGCGGTGACCTTGTTTGCGAGCTTCATAGTAGATGTCGGACGTGTTTCTGACCAACTAGGTATGGTCAATCCGTTAGCGGCTGGCATTCGGATAGACCATCCTATTGTGTTTACTGGTTTGCTGATTGGTGCAGCTTTGCCTTGGTTGTTTTCAGCCTTGACGATTCGGGCAGTGGGACGCGCAGCGGGACAAATTGTGACAGAGGTTCGTAGGCAACTTAAGCTTCCTGGGATCATGTCTGGCAAACGGAAGCCGGATTACTCGAGAGCAGTAGAGATCAGTACGACTGCTGCCCAGAAGGAGCTGGTATCATTGACCTTGATATCGGTGGCTCTGCCCCTGCTGATCGGGCTAATTCTACCAATTGATGCTCTGGGCGGATTTCTAGGCGGCATCATCGCATCAGGATTGCTGCTAGCAGTATACATGGCCGTGACCGGAGGCGCATGGGACAACGCCAAGAAATTCATCGAAGACGAAACAATAGACCTCAAAGCTGGTACAGGAAAAGGGTCATTCAGACACAAGGCATCCATTGTGGGAGATACTGTCGGCGACCCACTGAAGGATACGGCGGGTCCTGCGCTGAATCCGATGATTAAGATTGTGAATCTTGTTAGTTTGTTGGCTGCGCCGATTCTTGTGCAGTATAGGTTTTTGGCGTTTCAGTTGGGTGATCAGTGGGCGTTACTGGCAATAATCCTTGCTTCGTTACTGCTTTTGGTGGCGCTTGTTTGGGCCTATCGGTCAAGCAAGCGTCCGGCTCCCAGCCTTGGGATTCCATGGGAAAGCACCGATTAATCCTTGGTTCACAAAATCAGTTCTGTTAGACCTAGCTCACGTCTATCAGGGAAAACCTACGCAAGCCTTTTAGGAAAGTCAGAATATACAATGGCTTCTCCGGTGGATTATCATGTCACCTGGAAATGAGTATATTGATTTTCAAGTTCACGCCCGAACCCCCAACGAGTTGGGGTTCAACTTCCTACACGGAAAAGATAGTGACTATCCAGTGATAGTTACAGAGTTCCCCTCTACAATGCAGGTTCGGTTGCGAACCGAGAACCCCAATGTGTGGAGTTGGTGGCATCAGAACAAGCATGTTGAATGTACCTGGCGGGGTGCGGCTGGGGATGACCGTGGCTGGCTTCCTATACCCCATGGGGCTTTGTTCATTGGTCTTTGGCCTCTTAGCCTGATTCCTTTACCAGATACTCTTGTGGAAATCACTGATCCCGTTGTACTCCATACATCTATCCATTATACCTCTAAGGTTGGTAAGGCCTTTGGTACTGGCGAGTGGGTGAAGCTGACTTTCCCCGCGGAATCCGCTGATGGACGCAAACTGGAACCGAGCGTGCTCGTGTTCGGTATGAACGATGACTTCGGCACTTTTGGCGATAATTACGGTGTGATTCACCTTGACATCAAGCTTGGCTTCAAACCTGAATCGGAATCTCTGAAGTTCCCCTTTCCTCAAAACAACATCATCGATTTCCCTGCATCCCTTCACTCGAAAATCGCTGCTCTCCGCACAAGACTCATCAAGGTAACGGACTAGCAACTAAACTAGCTTGTCACAGCAGGTTTCGTCTAATAGGAGTAGGTCTAAGCTATCCTCAGCACGAGCTACAAACTTTTAAGCAGGCGGAGAACTAGACGCCATCTGAAGTGGTGGCAAGCCATGGATTTTTCACTATCAAAACACGAAAAGGAACTCTACGACAAAGCAATGGAGTTCACGCGTAAATACATAACACCTCACGCCCGGGAGCTAGAAGAAGCTAACGAGTTTCCCTGGGAAGTAGCTCAGAAGGCTAAGGAAGCTGGGCTTATGCACCTCCATATTCCGAAAGAGATTGGCGGTCAGGGCTACACTTTGCTGGAAGAGACTCTCACCGCTGAAGCAATCGGGTACGGCGATGCAGGGATTGCTACAACATTACTGGCGGATAACCTAGCTTTTACTCCGATTCTCATCGGCGCCACTCAGGAGCAGCTGGAGAAATACATCAAACCGCTAGCCTCTGACCCCAAGGTAAAGCTGGGCTCCTTCTGTTTAACAGAGCGACTTGCAGGTTCCGATGCCGCCGCTATCAAAACCACTGCGGTCAAGGACGGTGACGAGTGGGTTATTAATGGGCACAAATGTTTTGCCACTAGTGGTCATGTCGCATCGATCCTCTCGGTCTTTACGACCACCGACCCTGCCCAAGGCTACAAGACGATGGCCGTTCACATGATTCCCGCTGACACTCCCGGAGTCAAAATCGGGTTACTTGAGAATAAAATGGGACAAAATGCCTCGTTTCAATGCGAGATTGAATTCAAGGATGTCCGGGTTCCCGCCGACTGCTTACTCGGAAAAGTTGGGGATGGCTTCAAAATCGCCATGCAAACTCTCGACAAGACACGAGCCTCAATAGCCGCAATTGGCGTAGGCGTCGCCCAACGCGCCGTCCACGAAGCCGCCAAATTCGCCAACCACCGCAGGCAGTTTGGTCAAAAGATTAGTAAATTCCAAGGCATCAGCTTCCTTCTAGCGGACATGGAAGCCCGGGCGATGGCAGCCCGCTGGTCCACCCGCTACGCAGCCTGGCTCGCAGACAAAGGAATGCGAAACAGCAAGGAGTCCGCCTGCGCCAAGTTCTTAGCAACTGATGCTGCAATGCAGAATACTACCGATTGTGTCCAGATTTTCGGAGGATATGGTTACCTCCGGGAATACCCGGCAGAGCAGATGATGCGTGGTGCAAAACTCCTCCAAATTTACGAAGGAACAAATCAGATCCAGCGCGTCGTTGCCAGTGGCCTCATCTTGAAGGAAGCTAAGGAGATTGATACTGGTTTCCGTCTAAAGTATGATGGCAAGGATGCTCCTGATCCATGGGGATAGTACTACTCCAAATCCACGAGGGGACAGACCAGATTCAGCGTGTTGTCGCTAGTGGTCTCATCTTGAAAGAGGTTAAGGAGATTGACACCGGATTCCGTCTCAAGTACTACGGCAAAGATGCCCCTAACCCATGGGGCTAGCAAACAAAAACAACTACTGCACTCAAGGCATAGGTCTAACTGCTGCTCATAGCCTGCATGATGAGCTTGGCAAGTTGTACTGATTCATGCCCTGCACCGATGATGACGAGTTCCCATCGCTTGATGAGTTCCCGGAAGTTTGCCTTCCCAGTGAAAAGGTCCAAGAGAGTCTGAGCCGACGCCTTGAAAATTATGTCTGGAGAGGGGTACACTCCCTTCTTCACGCGCATTGTTCCTTCTCTGTCTAGAATTATATGGAGCGCTCCTTTGTCAGTTTCGAATGGGAGGATCTTGCCATAGTAGGATCCGACCCATTTGCGAACGAATTTACGGAGGT
>CBDVBC010000102.1:0-5971 GCA_965372125.1 Candidatus Hermodarchaeota archaeon
CCTGCTAACTCGTTTTGTGAGACATTGAATTGTTCTCGCCACTTTCGCATAACTCGACCAGGATTCTCAGCTAGAGAAATAGCTCCTGCGATATTCCGAAGCAATGCCTTAACATCTGTGCTGGATTCCATTGCTTCTACTGAAAACCTGACCTCTCTTAAACACTCTGCTAGACAAGCAGATTGAACTACGCTTTTATGGACAAATTCATTTCATCAAGAGATTGGAAGAGCAAATATGTTGAGTGGTACTGATTACCAAAACCTATTCTCTTTTTATAGAAATGGACAGTAGCTTGTATGCATGTGCCTAACTTTCAACGACATCGTGGTTCTTGCGATATCTTACGGATATGTGATAACAGTTATCTGTGTAGGTGAAATAGCACGCCGTTTTGCTAAAATAAAACCCGCAGGGAGTCGTAAGCTCATCCACCTTGGCGCAGGATTTTCGGTCTTTTCAGTACCATTCTATACCAACGCATGGACTGCAATTATTGTTGCGGTCTCGTTCGTAGTGTTAATATTTCTTGCATCGCCCAAGAGCCCCGTGAAAAGCTTGAGAACAATGTTTGAAGTAATGGCACGCAAAGGGGACTATTTATCTGGCCACATTTGGGGCCCCTTCCTCTACGCAATTTCCATAACAACACTAGTAGCCATCTTCACACTGATTCCGAGCCTAACACAGTTCTTTATTTTGCCTGCCATGGCTCTCACAGCCATGTATCTAGGTGATGGTTTAGCACCAATAATTGGAGCCAAATACGGAAAACACCGTTACACTATCGGTAAATCGACAAGGAGCGTTGAAGGCTCTCTTGTTGTATTTCTCGCTTCGGTACTAGGAGCCCTCTTTTGCTTCTTCTTCTTTGATTGGTTTGCCAGCGGCGGCATACCAACATATAGTATCTATCAGATGACAATCCTTGCCCTTTCCTGCGGAACTGCGGCTACACTGATCGAATCGGCAAGTGGGCATATCGATAACCTCACCGTTCCACTTGGAACCACTTTAGTCCTCTTCATTATCAAAGTGGTTTTTTTACCGTAGCGGGTCTGGTTTACAGGTCAAAAGGTTATGGCAATACTCATTTTCATAGACTATTGCTTAGTTCTTCGAAGATTCTGGCATAGCGTGGTCTGTTAAATTGGACGCGAAGATAATTGAGCAGAGCTATTAGATAGTCTCCCTCTTTTTCATTGTCAGAGAGGTATTTGCGAGCAAAATGCTGAACGAATAATAGAATCCGCTTAAGTGACGATTCGTCTCCTTTTTCAGCTGCCTCGTCAAGAAGCCCAGTGTATATCCTCCTGAATTTGGGTCGAGAAACGGCAATACAAAGTTGTTTGATAATACCTTCGTCAAGCCCAGAACTTGCAACTGGCTGCGGCGATTCATGAAGCACAATGTCTTCCAGGCGTTTTGGCTTCTCGTAAGTGTAGAACTGGGGATTAGCGGTAAAGAAGGCTTGCATCCTCTCTTCAACCTGCCCTGTACTCAAGTCCGGTGCATCGGTAACAGGACACTTGTTCACCTGGACACGGACAGCCCGACCCCGCATCGCCCGATGAACAATAGCCTCACCCACCCTCAAATCACCAATGAGACGAACCTCCTCCTCACTACAATTCGCCTGCCTACCCATAATCTCTTGGTCCCTAGGATCCTTCAGGTTATGAATGAAGGTTATAGAAGCAAGGCCCACCACAAGCTCAGACAAATTCTTCGCAGACTGATTCACAATTGTGATACCCTGCCCGGCATCCCTAGCAGTGCGAAGGAGCTTGGCTATACTCTCAATCGCCTCCAACTGAGCCGAATTCCCCTCATCCCTACCAGCACCCAAAGAGGGACTACGGAGAACATTGCTCGCCTCCTCAATTACAAGACAATGGAGAAGCCCCTTGGGAACCTTATCAGGATGCCTAGCCTTCATCGCCTCCCGATACTCAGCGATACCCGTAGCGATCAAGGCGGTTACGAGGCATTTCATCTCATCAGGCAGATCCGACAAGTCAATCACTGTGGGGTGACTAAGCAGATTAGGGATGGTTAACCCCTCCCTTGTGTTGAATATTCCCGCAAGGGAAGAATCCAGTAGGAGGTCTTCGACGCGAGTAGTGAAGGCTCCAATGAACTCCTGATTGGTGCGGATATCGTAGCGCAGCTCTTTGCCGCGCTCCATTGCCGCAGCATAGAAGTCCTCTAGAAGTATTGGGCGGCCATGCTCGCCTGTATCCGGGTCCCACCCGCACTTCTCATAGACCCGCTGAAAGATAAGTTTGAGCTGGATTTTGAGCGCGCCGGGGGAGGGCCAGGATGTCAGGAAGCAGTTGGTGATGCTACCGATACGCCTCCTAACTGACACCACTTGGGGTACATGGAAGAAGTTGAATCGAACCGGCATCTTGTTGTTGCCTGCTTTGAAATACCGCAATGAGGGCATGGAGTGGAATAGCTTGTAGCAGTCGGATTTTGCGGGAACGATTATCAAGAAGGGAATTTTGAACTTGTTCCATAGCTGCAACAATTTATCAAAGACAGAGTTGGTTTTACCGCTTTTAGTTAGTCCAATGTAAATGTCATGACCTGTGTATTCAACTGGTTCGATTACCAGACGGTGGGGGGTAGGCTGTCCCTTGATGTCAAGAATAGCCCCAATATCCACACCATCTTCTGCAGAAATCCCTCCACTGCCATAGTCTGTGCTGGGCGGTTGTTGTGGTGCGGTGGAGAAGAACTGCCGCTCAGAAACCTGGATTCCAACATCGCAACGAGGCGGCATAAAGAAGGCGGCAGCCTCTTGAGGAAGCAGAAGAGTAGAAGCACCAGTAGGATTACCTCGTAACAGACGCTGGCTGAGCCTCCCATTCAGCCCCCTGATTGACCGAATCTTAAAGTCCTTTTCTGGGTCTGCTGCCTGAAGGGCGCTAGAAAGAACTCCGAGATGGGTGTGGGCAACATCTTCTGTGTTTCCGTTTCCTTGTATTATCTGGTAATACCAGCAGGCAACAGAAACCTGAACATCTAGAACCCGTCTCGTACTGAGGCGGTCAAGACGCCGTTTAATACGCTCAGCCTTCACAAGCTCATCCACATCCCCCATACTCTGAGGCTGTCGCCTGTGCTGGTCCTTTCCGTGCTGCAGGGCATACCGGGTAAAATGGGATAACTTGTTGAAGCGGCGCTTGGTGAACCAACGCTCAATGCGGCTGGGCTTCTGGGGGGTGACAAAGACCTGATATATCTCGTTGATTTCAAGCGGGGTAGAGAGGAGGGCTTCACCCAGAGCGGTAACCCCCGCCCCATTAGAGTCAAAGCTGGGCTCACCAGTCAAATAGACAGCGGCAAAATCAGCAGTTGGGATATGCGATGTAGGGAGCTGAGGTATAGGCTTGACGGTGAAGTGGGGAAGATGACTGGACAAGAAGGTGTGAAGGCTGTTTCGCCGATTGGCAAGGAGGTCAGCGGTGGCAGCCCAGGTGAAGAAGAAGAGGCGAATATGCCCTCTAGTGCGTGTAATCCGGAAACCCAAGGGGATATCAGAGTTGGCGGCGTTTTGGAGGAGGTGCTGGAAGGGTTTGGCGTGATCAATCATAGGTTGGCTGTGAGGGCTAATCTGGCTTGGGGCTTTTAGGTAAACGCGGGGTATCTCGGTAACTTCAAAGGCTGCCACCTCGCTTCGATCCTTAAGGTCGTTAGTACGGAACACCTCCGAGTCGGTGTAAAGGACAATAACGGCAGCGGTGACAAGAGACGCGACGAGAATAAGATTCTGTTGTGAGGCTTTCAGGGTAAGGAGGATGAGTAGCCCGGCTCCAGTGATGCCTCCGGTGATGATGCCTGCTATGCGGAGTGGCCACTTGACCGCCTCCGTGTTACGGGTGAAAACCAATATTGTAAGTGTGAGAGCGATACAGCCCATCACCAGCATCTGGGCTAACACGATTAACTCCTTGGGGAAGGGGGTGAAGGAGAAGAGGAACAGGGTGAATTGGGCGATGAAGGCGGTTCCCACAAGCACGACTCCACCCTTGATGACCAGTTTAATGATTGGGGAAAGCAAGCCCATTTACGGTTCCCTCCTCGGCGACGGTTGTGTCAACCTTTCATGTTGGGGAGGCGATGTTTCGGGGATGCTCTCTTGTTGAGGGGAAGTGAGGAGCCGAACTGTATAAGATGTTGACAGGAGCCGGCTAGATGCTGCTGAGGAGGGTGTATTGGTGATAATCTCGATGAACCTTTGACAATCTACAAGGGTTATAGTTGAATCTAAGAGGTTAGCTAAGGGCGTTATATCCTGGGGAGTACTGATCAAGTAGCCCTTACACAGCCACAAGCCCTCTCTATATCCCTGAGCGAGAACTGCTATTTCCGCGATGGCTTCTTGGTGACTAGGCTCTAAATTTGGTAGTTGGGCGGCTTCTTCACCAAGAGTTCTGTAGAGTTGAAGGAGTTCCGGGCAGTCAATCGCGTATTTTTCTAGGCGGCTCTGAATGGATTCTTTAGGAAAAGGGGTCAAATAGAGCAAGAGGAGTCCGGGTGGGGTTTGCCGCCATTTATTCAATACACCTCCACAGGTGCTGAGTTTATCGAGGGAAATTTCAGCAGCTACCAGTTGGCGATGAGGACTCATTTGGAGCTGGGCATGCATAACCCCATTTTTAGCGTGGAGGTGGTGTTCTTCGAAGAACTCCTTTCCAAGAAAATTCATACAGTATAGTTCCTCACCACTGAGTTCGTCACAGATTCTTTTCGCCTCGATTCCCTGTTCTTTGAGGGTGTCCGTGATTGCCTTGGTGGCGACGACAGACTTCTGGACTAGATTATTTGTTTTGGGAGCTGGGGTGCGTAAGATGAGGTGTATGCGTGGTTCTCCTGTTATCGGGCGTGCAACCGCGAGGGTTAGCTGGTCCACAAAGTTTAGTGCGCGGTGGAGGGCAGAGAGTAAGGTCTGGGTGTCGTTGTAGGTTTTGATAGTAACTTCGATGTAGCTTAGGGCGAAGTGGGTGTTGCCCTCCTTGAAGCTGAGGCATTCTGGGTTGATGGTGGTGGGATAAGCAGCTTGGAGGCGTGTTTGGGTATTTGATGTGAGTTTGGGTGGATTTTTGTATAGTTGGTATCCGAAAACTACCAAGAGGGGTAGGATGGAGAGCCAGGCGAGGGTTTGAATAGAAGAAGTTGTGATCACAATGCTGAGGCCTGAGTATAGGAAATAGCACAGTACGGTTAGTCCTAGAAACTTCAGTGACACGAGCCACCTTGCTTTTCTCATCTGTATTCCCTTGCTGGCTGGCGGGAATTTGGTTGTTTTTTATGGGTTTCGGTGGCGGTAGTACCGTGCAAGAGAAGCTAGGAAACTCATCATCTTTGTGACTATAAGGATGGAAAAATGATTACAGAATTCTCTACGAGAATCTTTCACCATAAGGCATTTAAAGAAACCAAAATCCGCCCGCAAAACATAATGTATAGCACAGTGTGTATTAACTGCAGATTCTGGTCCATAGAAGCAAAAGCCCCACCCAACTACACCCGGTATTATGGCTCCTGTTTCCAACGTCTTCAACCAACCCCAGACCCATATGATGTTGACTCAAAGGAGGGCTCTTACACATTCGCCGAAGACTGGTGCGACGACTACGAACCCGCGGACATTATTAGAAGGAGTAGACGTGAAAACCGTCTTCTCACCACCTATCTGGAGCTATGCCGTAGACGGCATGGAGTAAGGGTTGTCGAGGGAATGGAACACGCCGACAAATCCAATAGTGGCAGTAGGTTTCTTCTCTTGTGTGATGAATGCAGAGTAAAATTCAGGAACACGATTAAGGTTCTAGAGGACTATCTTCGGGATGAGGATTGAATCGTTGCCCTTGGGCAACACCAGCTAGGTTTATAGGCTTTTTTTCAAGGCGCACTATTGGTTTGGGTTGGTGATTCGGCGCTTCCACCTCTCCCTTTGAAA